>JAYFRN010000001.1 GCA_034925865.1 Oscillospiraceae bacterium
CTGTATCGCTATGTCTGTTATTGTCCTGAACCTGAAAAAGGTTCTTTGCGCCTTTTTTGTGTTCCTATATTGTTTGCTAATAACACATCATCTACCGCAGCGAAATTTGAAATTCGTATTTGTTCAGTAGACATTAATTAACGTAAAAGGAAAACACCCGCCTAAAAGATAGTTTCTTAGGGCGGGTGCTAAATATTGATTTATTGCAAATCACGGGTTCTGCGTTTATGCGTTGCCGCTTTCTTCTAATACTTTTCTAATTGCCGTTGCAACTTCAAAAGCGAGATTGACAGGAACAGCGTTGCCAATCATTTTATATGCGCTGTCTGTATATGAATAGATAAACTGGAATGTATCGGGGAAACTCTGAATGCGGGCGACTTCTCTAATTGTCATACGTCTATACAACTGTTCTTTACCGCTTACAAAGCGGCAATCGTTTATATCGAACTTTATCATTTTAGGGGCTTGCGGGTGTAACTGACATTGCCTGCCTGATGCTTGAACGGTAAATGCTTGTTCATCCCATGATTTTACTCTGTTTCTGCTCATAAAAATTGGAGAATATGCACCGACGAAGTATTCGTTATTATTGATTGCGTCGGGGTTATGCTGGTTTTTATCACCGGCAGGGACGGCGGTTTCTTGCAAATCCCATATAATATCACGTAGAGTTAGCTTCTTGTTGTCGTCCTCTGTCGAACCATGCGGGAAAGCAAACGAAATATTCAAATCTTTACGAAAACCGATATAAAACACTCTTTTTCTTTCTTGTGCAACGCCGTAATCTTTAGCATTAACAAGGGTTAATGAAACGTCATAACCGCATTCTTTAAACATTTTTAAAATATTTTGAACCGCTGTCGAATGCCTATTTGCTAACATTCCGCTAACATTTTCAGCTAAAAAGAATTTTGGCTGCTTATCGCGTAATATTCTGATGTAATCATAGAAAAGCTGCCCGCGTTCATCATCAATACCACGCAATGATCCTGCTTCTGACCACGATTGACAAGGGGGGCCGCCTATAATGCCATCAACTTCATTTGGGAAATCTGTTTCTTTGATATTACGAATATCACCCTCAATTAAACGTGTGTTAGGGTGATTGACTTTGAATGTTTCCCAAATGGTTTTATCAAATTCATTCGCAACAGGAATTTCGAATCCGGCTTTTTCAAAGCCCAAATCTAAACCACCGCAACCGCTGAACAAGCTAATTACTTTCATATGTACCTCTATTAAATGCTGAATGTAATCAATTTAGCATCAATTAATTTTGCGGGGTTATCCGGGTTCTTTATCCTGATGTTATCTATTTTCAATTTGTTATCACTTATTGCCAAAGACAATAATTCATTTGTATTCGTGAACGTGTTCCATTTAGTATTGTTGATAATACACATGAAATTAAAGCTCTTTGTCATGTCGCGTGTATAAACATATTGAAAAACGCGCCATGGGTTTTCAATGCCCCACATTCCGCGAACGCGAAAATATGTTATGCCCAATGGGTCAACTTTATTTATATGCGCTATTTCGTGGGTTTTTGCAAATTCAACATCGGGAATTGTTTTAACGCCATCTTTAATCGTCTTCAAAATACGGCTATAACATTTATCTGACGCGCAATAATCTAAACCGTAAACCATGCAAAGATGTTTCAGTTTGTTGTCGTTAACTACTCCAACAGTATAAATTATGTCTTTTTCTGCCCACTGTTCAGCGCATTTACAAGCTGCAGAAATCATATGACTTGTTGATTTAACCGTATGTTTAGGATAACTACTATTCAGCGCAAGTGTGGCATTGTCTTTTTCTATCTTTTTTACTTCTATTGCATCACCGTCTCGTAACATTGCGTCGGGAGGGTTAGTGTTATTGCCTAAATATGAAAATACTTCACTAATTCTTTCTAGACGTTCTGTTTCCGAATAATCAAAAGTATTAGCAAATAGATCTTTTATGTATTCTTCTAAGGCATCTCCTGCATTATTGGCACGGTTTCTGTTTTGATAATAGGTAACAAGATGCGTCACCGGGTTATTGACTAAATTTATTATCGCATTTAATACATTCATGGTATGACCCCGTTTCTTGACATAAAAATCAAAATAAATTATACCGTAAAAATCTGTTTATTTCAATGGGTTAAATGTGGTTTTTTCAAAAGCGACAAAACGAAAACCAATATACAGCAAAAAGAAAGAAGCTTCCCGAGTAGTGGCTCTTCTTCTTGTTCCGGAAATAATTCCGGAACAAGAAGCGCTCAAGTATCGGAAAAGCTTCTTTCATTAACCCAATATATCACAGTAAACACCGAAGGTCAATACTAGTATGCGTAATATTTCTGAAAATAAGTCAGCGTGAGTGGAACGGAGAAAAAAATATCGACCATTGCGGTATCTCAGGTTTGCAAGCCTGCCTACACAATGGACGATAATGGAGAAATATTCTCCTATATTAGTATATTTAATTTATTCGCACTTGTCAAGTTATGATAAAGGATTTTCACCAATTCATGATAGTATTGTTTTATATGATACTGTAAACATAAAAGCCGCTGCACTTCTTAACCGTGAAGGGCTTCAATTGCCTATACCTCATGCAGGCGGCTTCACTTTTAAATACCGAGTTATTGCGGCGCAATTTGTTTCTAACGAAACCATTGCTAATACTCCGCATTCTCCTCGGTACGACTTCAATATATCATAGCAAATACCGGAAGTCAATACTAGTATACGTAAAATTCACTGAAAATGTTATATAACATAATAGAATATATTAAAAAATATCCGAAATATTCTAAATAAGACCATTTACTATTGTCTACAATAAAGCATATATACCTTGGGGGCTACAAAAAGAGAGGAGATTTTTAATGCCACTAAAAATTAATCGCTTGTCTTCTAATCCAAAAAAATATTCAATTCACGCAAGGCTTGATGACGAAACCCAGAATATACTAACGGAATTTTGTAAACAAGAGAAAATAACTATAACAGAAGGGATAAGGGCCGGGATTATGAAGTTAAAGGACGACATAAAAAAATAAGAGTCACGGCATTTCATGTAAATTAAAGCCTAAACCCTTATAGAAAAATGTCCAAAATTTCTCAAAAAGCCCTTGACTTACGGAGATACATAAGTTATAATTATATTAACGGAGCGAAAGAAGGTGATGCGGTGCCTCCGAAAAAAATGGGGAGACCGACGAATGACCCTAAAGAACTAAGCGTTAGAATTCGCCTTTCAAACGACGATGAGCGAATGCTAAGATATTGTTCCGAAAAAACAAATCTCACCAAAGCTGAGATAATAAGAAGAGGAATTCGAGAAGTTTTCCAACAACTACAAAAATAACGGCAGCCCCTACACCTAGCAAGTGATGGCTACCGTTACCCACCCGCGTAGCCTTTTAAGAGCCGTTACGGTAAATTCATTATACCTGATAACGAACTTTTGTCAAGACTGCGAACTCAATAGTTATATTATAATGCATTATAAGAAAGTGAGGATGATAAAAAGAATAGAGAACCGCTCATTTTAAAAAATAATAAAAATATTTTAAAAAGCCCTTGACTTCTTGGAACACAACAATTATAATTAGTATAAGGGTAAATTAAGAGAGGTGAAGAAGTGCAACCCAAGAAAAAGATAGGAAGACCGATTTCAGATAATCCACTTGATTATAATATTAAAGTGAGACTTGATAAAGAAACATTTGAGCGTCTTGAGCGTTTTTGCTTAAATATCAAGGAGAAAAAAACAAATATTATAAGAAAGGCTATATCGGAATTCCTAGATAAAAACGAAAAATAGAGAGAACCGTTCCCCTTGAAAAAGTACGATTCTCCCTACCGAGCCGCGCAGCCTTTTAAGAGCCGTTACGGTAAATTCATTATACCTGATAACGAGCTTCTTGTCAAGACTACGCATGTAATATATGATAAGGAGTAAATTTATCATGGACAAATCAGAAACAGTTCAATGCGTATTTTGTGGAGCCGAAATCGAAAACAATTCTACTTTGAATGTTGAAAACCCTGTTTGCTTAAAATGTGAGATCAAACTTCTCGAATTGCAGCTTGAAAAACTCAGCAACCGAAACATCGGCAAAATATCAATGGATGATTACCTTAAATTATCGGAAAATTGTTATTCAGACGAAATTGACGCAGCGGAGAATGTAGTAAATACTCTGATAAGCAAAATTACCGATTTAGATTTAAAACAGGATATAGATAATGCCATTGGTAAGCTTATACTTACATACGGATATTCGGGCTTTAAAATGGGCTTGTGTTTTAAATGCGGGCAGGTGATTTAAATGAATGAAATTCAAGTATTTGAAAACCCTGAATTCGGGAGCATCCGCACAATAGAAATTGAAGGGCAGCCGTATTGGGTAGCGGTTGATGTAACAAATATTCTCGGTTATACAAAATCATATCAAGCTGTAAGACAACATTGTCATTACCCCTTAAAACAAGGGGTAACAGATAAACTCAATCGGGCAAGAAACACCTATGTAATTCCCGAAAGTGATCTCTATCGCCTCATCATCAACAGCAAGCTGCCGAAAGCAAAGGAATTTGAAAAGTGGGTGTTCGAAACCGTCCTGCCGCAGATACGGAAGACCGGGTCATACGCTCCAACGAAAGCAGCTGTTCAGGGAGCGGAAGAAAATCCGGATATAAAGGCACTATCTGAACAGATACGCGAAATCAAAGAAATGCTCACACAACCCCGGCCGCAGGTTCCTATGATACCGTCCATTGCGGAGACTAGTAAGCTGACACCGATTAAAACATATATAAATGCCGCGCTTTATCTTCTTGAAAAGAACTATTCCATGTCAAAAAGCTCAATACTTCATTGTTGTTATGTATACCTTGATGAAAATGGGTTTAACACAGACGATTTGAAAGCAGAATACCAAATCAAGCACGATATAGCCAACTGCTCGATGCTTGATGCGGTTTGCGACAACCGGAAAGCATTAAAAGCAATGATTTACTGCTTGCAATATAATCTATTTAGCAGTATTTGAAAATGGGAAAAAATCGGGAAGATAAACAAGAAAACTCATGTTATAATAAGACAATCAAAAACGCAGCGATGGGGGCAACTACATGATTTGTAGTTGCTCCTATTATATTGCAAAAAGCAGACCCAAAACGAAGCTATTTGTTACTTTATTTAGTTATAGTGTACAAGCATTTTATGCAGTGATATAATATTAGCACCGGCCGGAAAAATTAACCATAAATCTATTATCACATTTTTGGAGGTTATAAAAATGGGTAGGAATAACACCATGTTTGGTAATAAGAACATTAATCCGGAGGAAATAAATAATAAAGATATGAGATTATTAACGAATAAATACCTAGAATTAAGCATAGAATCAGAAGGAAAATTTCCTAAAATTGATTCTTACGTTGATCAAGCCGAAGCGGAATTAAATGAATCTTTAAACAAAATCGAAGATAAAGAACTGCGATCGGAACTTGATATACATATTGGCGCCGCAATAACCAGGCATGAAATCCGCGGCTTTGTGATCGGTTCTGATAATCCTATGCCGTCACTTGTTGATCAAGTTGAAAACGCCTTTCCGCTTTCAGTCTCTGAAACAGAGAGTTTAAATGATAATTGCTCGAACTGCTCCGAAAAAGACAATATCATTTAAACTTTTATATATATCAGCATACGCCGTCTCAGAAATGAGGCGGCGTTGCTATTAGTGAGAGAAAGGGAATTGATATGGATACAGTAACAATGAAAATAGCCGCAATAAATGAAGCGGAATATAATCCCCGGAAGGATTTACAGCCAGGTGATCCGGAATATAAAGTAATAAAGAATTCAATCAGGCGGTTTACTCTTGTAGAGCCGCTTATTGTAAATAAACGCAATAATACCCTCGTTGGCGGGCATCAGAGATTAAAAGTCCTGCGTGAAATGGAAGTTACAGAGGTTGAAGTATCGCTTGTAGACCTTGATGAGAGTGACGAGCGTATATTGAATATATTGCTTAACCGCGTCAAAGGCTTTTGGGATTATGATAAGCTGCTGCCTCTTTTAAAAGAGATACGTGAGGCCGGAGAGCTTTCAACAACCGGATTTTCAGATATTGAGTTCGATTCTATGAATTATGATCACAGTCATATACAAGACCTTATAGATGAATCGTTCTCCGATACCGGAACCCGTGAGTGCGATGAATTCGCTATCACTTTCACATTACCGGAAGCTGCTCATGTAGAAATAAACGCTTATCTAGTAAATGAGGAAGATGCCAAAGAAAAGCTCGCTACGGCAGTATTGAACCATATAAGGGGGTATGACGAATAATGGAGATTATAAGAAAGCGTATAAGCGATATGAACCACGCTGCATATAATCCCCGCGTCCAGCTGCAAAAGGGCGATGATGAATATGAGAGCTTAAAGCACAGCATACAGCAGTACGGGCCTGTTGTACCTATCATATGGAACAAGCAGACAAACAATATCGTTGGCGGTCATCAGAGGCTCACGGTCCTTCAGGATATGGGAGAGACAGAAACCGATGTATCAGTCGTTGATTTACCACTGCTTGAAGAAAAAGAGCTGAATATCGTGTTAAATAAATCAGGCGGTAAATGGGATGATGAAAAACTTACCGGATTGATTGTTAAGCTCGGCGACAGAGCTATTGAAACCGGCTTTACAGAGGGTGAGATCGATGCGTTACAGAATAAACTCGATCAGATGCTTGATAAACCATTCCTTGTAAACGAGCAGGAGAATATAGAATCGACCTTTAATCTCACACTGCATTTCGATATTACATACCGCGATGAGATCAACGATTATATAAAAGAAAACGGAAAAGACGGGCTTGTGGATTTAATAATAAGCACGGCAAAGGGTGAATGAAATGGGTTGCAGATGCGGGAGTCAAATTATATTATGCAATTTACCTATACGGTTTGACACATATAAGGGGTGTTCGCACGGTTGCAAATACTGCTTCGTTCAGAAGAAAACAAAGCTCACCGATATTGAGTGCGACGAAACACCGAACAGCCTCTTAAAATTTATAGAGGGTGAACGCGGCGTTGAAACAGACTGGTGCGACTGGAAAATACCGATACATTGGGGCGGTATGAGCGATCCGTTTCAGCCTATTGAAAAGAAATTCCGGGCGAGTTATGAATGTTTAAAAATATTCGCTGAAACACAATACCCGTTTGTTGTCAGTACAAAAGGCCGCCTTGTGACAGATCCTGAATACCTTGATCTTTTATCAAAATGTAATTGTGTCGTTCAGATATCGGCGGTATGCAGCTCATACAATGTACTCGAACGCGGCTGTCCTACATATGAGGAACGCCTTAAAATGATTGAAACGCTTTCAAAACGTGTAAAGCGCGTTATTGTACGCATACAGCCGTATATGCACGAGGTTTTCACTGAGGTATATGAGAATATACCTAAAATAGCGGAAGCCGGAGCATATGGAATAATCCTTGAAGGTATGAAATTCTTTAAAGGCAAGCCTGGCATGGTTAAAATCGGCGGTGATAACTGCTACCCGGTTAATATATTGCGGCATGATTTTGAAGCTATAAAATTAACTGCACACCGTCACGGCCTTCGCTTCTTCTGCGGTGAGAACCGGTTAAGAACAATGGGCGATGATATGACCTGTTGCGGCACCGAAGGGCTTGAAGGGTTTAAGCCGAATGAATACAATCTTTGCATGATTATGAACGGTAAAAAGCCTGAGGCAACTGCAAAAATGAAAGAGGTTGGCACAGCCGGTTGTTTCAAGACGCTTTACCAGAGCGCAGGCAGCAGCAGGCATATCAGAAAGCAGTCTTTTTATGGCATGATGCAGAATGAGCTTATAAACAAAGCAGAATATCATAAGAAAATATTCGGTTTCAGCAAAGAATAAATATTTATATTTACTTATCTGCAGGATAGAAAAATAAGCTCAAAACAAACAGATGGGAGAGGAGGACATGGCAAGAGATGCGGACATAAAGGCGTGGGAACGGCAGGAAGGCGAGTCAAACAAAGCTTATGAAGCTTTTTCAATATACAGAGATATGGGAAATGACCGGACACTGATTTCAGTTGCCGAGCAGTTACATAAAAGTTATACCCTTATCAGACGTTGGAAAACAGCCTGGAATTGGGAAGATCGAGCGAGAGAGTATGACAACGAACTAATCCGTGCTCAGACTGCGAAAGCAAAAAAAGAAGCTGCTGACGCTGCTACGGCCATGCGAAAGCGTCAAACGAAGCTCGCTCTTGAATTACAAAATGCTGCTTTATCAGCTCTTACTGATAAAAAGATAAAAGAAATGGAGCCCAAGGATATTATTAAATTCATCGCCGAAGCAACACGGCTTGAACGTATAAATCGCGAAGGGGAATTGAATACGTATGATGACGGGTCAGATGACTATCTTGATAAATTGGATGAGGTGTTAAAGGAGATCAAAAGTGCCTTTTAGTATAAAGCAGCAGGAATATTTTATGAATGCAACACACCGCTGGAATATTAAAAGCGGCGCGACCCGATCCGGTAAAACCTATATGGATTATTTTGTAATTCCAAAACGCATACGGAATTGTACGGGGCGCGGTTTAATAGTCCTGATAGGAAATACGCAAGGCACGTTAATAAGAAACGTCGTAGACCCCATGCGTAATATATGGGGCGATCAGCTTATCAGGCTGCCGAATACCAATACCGGTACTATACAGTTGTTCGGTAAGAAGTGTTATATGCTCGGCGCTGACAATAAAGCCTCAGTAAAGAAATTACAGGGTTCCGCAGTTGAATATGCGTATGGCGATGAGATTACTACATGGAATGAAGAGATGTTCTCCATGTTAAAATCCCGTCTTGATAAACCTACCAGTATATTTGACGGAACCTGCAATCCCGAAGCTCCAGGCCATTGGCTGAAAAAGTTCATTGATTCTGATGCTGATATTTACAATCAATCATATTGCCTTGACGATAATCCGTTTAATTCAAAAGAGTTCGTTGATAATCTCAAAAAAGAGCTTGCCGGCACAGTATATTACGATAGATTCGTTTACGGCAGATGGGTTGCTGCCGAAGGCGTTATATATCAGATGTTCGCAAATGCTCCCGAAAAGTTTTATATAAATCAAGAAGATTTACCATATTTCGAATCGGTAAATATCGGAGTTGACTTCGGGGGTAATAAATCTAAACACGCTTTTGTCGCAACCGGATTAACTACAGACGGTAAAATAATTGCGTTGAAATCGAAAAGCGTATCGGCAAAAGACGGCGATGTTGATAAGCTTCTCTATGAATTTATTATATTTTCCGATGAAATAAATGCTAAATACGGGATTGATACCGTTTATTGTGACAGTGCCGAACAGGTATTGAAAAACACAATAAAAAACAGGACGGGATATACCGTCCGGGACAGTATCAAAAATCCGATAATAGATCGAATTCGCTGCACGGCGCTGCTTATGGCGACCGGGCGTTTTTTTCTGCTTAGAGGCGCAAATGATGACCTGGTCAAAGGATTGTCAGACGCGCTTTGGAAGAACGAAAATACGAAGGATATAAGGCTTGATGACGGTACAACCGATATTGATATACTCGACGCATACGAATACAGCTTTGAACGATACATGAGACAATTAACAGCAATAGAGGGATGAAGAAATGTTTAATAAATTACTGAATATGCTGCGGCAGGCGCTCAGGCGTCTTGTTGCATACAAAAACATATCAGAGATATATGCGTATACAAATGTCATATCTCAGGAGATGGAAAACGCTATTGAGCTTTGGTATAATATGTACCACAATAAAGCTCCGTGGCTAGGAGACAATGTTAAATCGCTCAGTCTACCGTCTACCATAGCTTCAGAAATGGCGCGAATGGTTACGCTTGAAATGGCTTTTACAGTCTCCGGATCGCCGAGAGCGGATTATATAAATAGCCAGCTTGATAAATTCCGCGATGATATAAGGATTCAGCTTGAATATGGTCTTGCCTTTGGCTCTTTGGCAATAAAACCATATGTTAAAGACGGCAATATTTATTTTGATTACACACCTCCTGTTATATTTTTCCCTATCGAATTCGATGATAATAGGCGTATAACGGCCGCTGCCTTTGTTGAAAGCATAGTGAGCGGTCAAACGACATATACACGAGTCGAATATCATAAGTTGACCGAAAAAGGCGTTGTTATCACAAATAACGCTTATAAGTCTGTAAATAAGAATGATCTCGGTATGGATTGCCCTCTCACCGCAATTCCGCAATGGGCAGAGCTGCAGCCGGAAACACTCATAGAGGGCGTTGACAGACTGCTTATCGCATATTTTCGCGTCCCTCTCGCAAATACGATAGACTGCTTATCTCCCATCGGCGCGTCAATTTACAGTCAGGCGTCCGGACTTATAGAACAAGCTGACAGGCAATATTCAAGGCTTTTATGGGAATATGAGGGCGGTGAGCTTGCTGTTGATGTAGATGCAAATGCGGTAAAGCCCAAGAAAGATAAAAGGGGATATGAAGTATCTCATCTGAACGACAGATTATACCGCAAACTCGATACCGGCGAAGACTCTACTTACCATGTATTCAATCCGGCATTGAGAGACGAGTCGATAATACGCGGCCTGGATAAAATCAAAATGCAGATTGAGGACACCGTGGGACTGGCTCGCGGTTCGCTTAGTGAAGTAAACGCGGAAGCACGGACGGCGACAGAATTGAAAATATTACGCCAGCGTACATATGCCACAGTATCAGATATTCAAAAAGAGCTTCAAAGAGTCATTGACGATATTGTCTATATAAACGATAAATATTGCGAATTGTATAAGCTAACGCCTCCCGGCAGCTATGAAACAAGTTATTCATGGGATGACAGTATTATCAACGATGAAAAAGAGCAGCGCGAAGAAAAACTCGAAATGTTGAGTAATAATCTTCTTTCCAGGAAGTCATATCTTATGTGGTATTATGGGATAACTGATGTAGAAGCTCAAAAAATGCTTGACGAAATCGATGCTGATTCACCCTCTGTTTCCGCTATGTTCGGCAGTGAAGAAAAATAATATAAAAGGATTTTATAAAATGCCATGACCGATAATGAAATTGAGGCCGCAATCGATATAATTACCGAACGGCTTAATAAGGTAAACAGCGATTATATAAAGCTGATGGGCGAGCATGTAAAGAAAATCGGCTCTCTAACCGCTACCGATGTACATAGGCTTGAACAGATGAAAATTATGGGTGCAAATATTGAATCCATACAAAAAGAACTCGTATCAATAACCGAAAAAAATATCTCTGATTTGCTTAACCTATATAAAACAGTTGCGCAAGACGATTACCGTCTAACAGACGTTTTCTATAAAGCGGTAGGAATTACACAAAGTAAGCTGTCTAAGAATAATACTCTGAAAAACTATATAGAATCCGTTGCGAAGCAGACAGCACATACATATAAAAACTTGTCAAATACGACTGTTATATCCGATACATACAAGGATATTATCGATAATGCCGTAACAATTACTCAATCAGGTATGACCGATTACCAGGCTGCTATACGTTCTGCATTAAAAAAAGCAGGAGGTAGCGGTATACAGGTAGAGTATGAAAGCGGAAACCGCAGGCGGCTTGATACCGCGGTCCGTATGAATACGCTTGAAGGTGTGCGCATGATAAATCAAGGTGTTGCAGAGCAGACAGGTAAAGAATTCGGGGCAGACGGAGTCGAAATATCAGTACACGCAAATCCTGCTCCGGATCATGCTCAATATCAAGGGAGGCAGTATACCAATAAGCAATTCGAGCAGCTTCAAAAGACGCTGGAACGTCCGATAGGCACGCTGAATTGCACGCATTTTGCAACACCGGTTATTATGGGCATATCACAGCCCACATACAGCCAAGATCAGCTTGATGAGATAACTGCAAAGAATGATAAAGGCTGTATGATTGACGGTAAGCATTATTCTATGTACGAGGCCGAGCAGCTTCAAAGACGTATTGAAACCGAAGTCAGAAGGCAAAAAGATATTGCCAATATAGCTAAAGCTGCCGGAGACGATAATTTACGGCGTAATGCGCAGGGCAATATAAATATGCTCAACAAAAAGTATATACAGGTATGTAAGGCATCAGGGCTGCCATCGCAAAAAGAACGTATGGCAGTAAGCGATTATAGAAGGATATCATTGACAAAAATAAGAAAAAAACCTATAATTGACTCAGGCGCGATATCAGGAGCTAGAAATCCTTTTAGCAAAGAAGCGGAAGATCATGCAATAAAGTATTATAACTCTGTAAGAAAAATGAGCACCGATATTCAGAAGATATCCAAGAACACCGGAATTGACATAAGCGATATTACAGAGATTAAAAAATACATATTTTACGATGAGCATGACTTAGGTGAGGAAGGATCTTCTTTATTTGACCCCGATTATATGATGGCTCAATCTTGGCAAAGGCTCATAGAGGGTACTGATATACAGCAACATGATATTACTCTTTTAAAGCATGAATTAAGCGAAAAGAAATTAGTCGAAAAAGGATTTACGCAAAGTGAAGCGCACATTCAGGCTTCGAAAGCGTATAATTATGCAAAGGAAGAAGAAAAATACTATGCTGAAATTAATAAACATTATAAAAAATGATAGCTGTATATCAGCAGATTATATTCCGGAAGACAGCTATGAACGCGGTTCAATATCTGTTGATTTATCCGGTAACGTTCTATATGAAAAAGCGACAACGCTTGACGGAGATTTAAAAATGTATTTCAGTCATGCTCGCAAAGCATTATTCATGTTATTACACGAAGACAGTATACCAAACGAAAAAATAGTAATATGGTATTAATACCGCCGATAAAAACGGCGGTATTTCTATGAAAAAGCAAAAATTAAATATCAATAAATAAAGTGCGTAAAACGGATCATTCGTTTATACGTTCTTTTTTTATACAATTTGCCTTTTCCGGCAGGCATATAAATACCGGAACGGTACCGCGCTGAGTGGCAGCGCATATATAAATTAAATCTCTACCGGTAAACAGGAGAACAATGGAATTTCTAAAATCATTATTTGCAGACGGTACTTTGACTTATGACCAGCTTGTGCAAAAGGCATCAGAAGCAAAGCTCAACATCGTCAATCTTGCCGATGGTAAATATGTGAGTATTGATAAGTACAATGACAAAATCAATACGCAGAAGGCTCAAATCGACGATCTCAACGCAAAAATCTTACAGCGTGACACAGACTTAGGTAAGCTGCAAAACGATCTCACAGCCGCGCAGCAGGACAAATCAAAGCTCGATGAGCTTAATGGTCAGTTTACAACGCTTAAAACAAAGTATGACACCGATAAAGGCGATTTTGAAAAGAAGCTCGCTCAACAGCAGTATGAATTCCTTGTAAAAGAAAAGACCGGAGGTATTACTTTTACTTCCGTAGCGGCGAAAAAGGCATTTATAGCTGATGCTATAGCGAAGGAATTCAAAGTTGACGGTGACAATCTACTCGGCTTTGATGATTATCTCACAAAGTCGAAAGAAGCCGATCCCGGCGCGTTCCAGGTTGATAAAGAACCTGACACCCAAACAAATAATCCACCTAAATTCACACTGCCGGCAGCTAAGCCGGGGGCGAGCGGAGAAAAGAAATTCGTCCCGCCTATTATATTTTAAGGAGTAAATAAGATATGGCAAAAACAAATTCACTCAGCGTACTTCTTGACCCTTCCGGTCAGATGCTGCTCTCCGAGCTTTTCGCCGGAGTAATCGAGAACATACAGAAAAGCACAGTATCAGGAAGGATAAAAAATACCGATCTTTCCGGAGACCCGAACGCAGGATCGGTTGAAGCGAAACGCTTCAAAAACGCAAATTCGAAGAGCTACGGTACTGCGCGTTCCGGCGGTTCTGGCGACAAAATCAAAGGTAAGCCTGTTACAATCAATATAGACACTGACAGAGAGTTTGTCGAAGAAATCGAAGAAAAGGACGTTTCTCTTCTCGGCGTTCCCGGGCTGCTCGCGAAAAGAGCTGCTAACCATCAGGCAAGGCTCGCCGCAGAGCTCGATCAGACTTTCTTTGCGGTTGCAATATCAGAGGGAACAGGCAAGGTTCTTACCGGTTCTACAATTGCCGCAAAAATCGAAGAAATGATTCTTGCGCTTGAAACCACAAAGAACGATTACATCGACGGAATACCGAGAGATATGATATCTGTCACATGCAGCCCTGCGATATACAGCGAAATGAGAAATTTACTCGATACTATTGAAAAGTCAAACGTAACAACCGATATCGAAGAATTCAATAAATTTCATGGATGCCGTATATGGTCGTCTAACAGGCTTCCTTCAAACGTTGATTTTATTGTTATGGTTGACGGCTCCGTCGCTCAGCCTGTTATGGCAAATCCGTATTCTGCAGAGAAAATACCGCTTTCAGAAGCATATGCAGTATCTTTGTTCTTCCACTACGGCACGAAGTGCGTAATGGACGACCTGATTCTGTATTATGCTACTGCGGCCGGCGTGACGGTTTCTTCCGCTGCCGGTACTACAACCGGCAAGACCGCTCTTACTGTTGACCCGGTCTCCGCAGGTACCGGAAGATCATTTGTATATAAGACAGCTGCAACTGTCACAATGCCGAAGGTAGGCGAAAACCTTACATCATGGACGGCATGGAACGGTACTGATGAAATAACAGCGACAACCGGCAATCAGATTGTCGTTGCTATTGTCGATAGTACATCACGCCTTTGCAAGATGGCCGGAAGCGCGACGGTCGCAGCCAAAGCATAATAACGAGGTGAGCGGCGTTGTATATTGATTATGCCTATTATATAAGCAATGGCGGCACAGTAGACAACGCCGCCTTTGTGAGTTTAAATTATCGTGCTCAACGCGAGCTTGACCGTCAGACTTCCCGGCGTATTTCCAGAATGGAGACGGTCCCGGAATGTGTAAAGCTGCTTATGATCGAGTTGGTTAATCTTGAAGCGGCGGCGGGTATGCAAGCTCTTATATCTTCACCCGCTGCCGCATCATTCTCAAATGACGGTATGTCTGAAAGCTACGCAGAGCCGTTGACAGCAGATACAGCGGCAAAATACCGCTGTAAGCTTATGACAACATACCTTGAAGGCGAATGCGACGACAACGGCATTCCGTTATTGTACAGGGGAGTTGATACCGATGTACCCTAAATGGTTCTGTAAAACAATTACCCTCTATTGCAGGTATGAAGATACTACAACAAAGAGGGTATCATGGTACCGTTATGTAATCGACGGAGCGTATTATAAAAATATTTCCTCTTCTGCTTTGATAGGCAATGTGAGAATATCTACCGAAAGCACGGTATGCAGAATACGAGCTGGAAGCAGATATCTTTCACCAAATGCGTGGCTTGTTTGTGAGAATACGAACAAGATTCAATCATATACGCTGAAAAATGGCGATATAGTCGTTTTAGGAAGCGTATCGGACAGTATAGACGAATATACGGCCGGTATCAGATCGAGTGATCTGATAGCAAAATATAGGGCTCAGGGCGCGATAAAAATCAATAAAGTATCAGTAAATACAGAGCTTGGATCCTCGCATTTTCGTGTGGAAGGGAACTAAAATATGAGTAAAGGATTTACTGTAACAGCTAATATTGATATTCCCGTTCATTTAAAACGAATTCATAACGACGCGTTTTGGAAATTCGCGGCCAATGAATGGAAAAGACTTTATACGCCTTGGGTCCCTTATCGTACCGGTACATTGTCACAGCAAACAACGATAACGCCAGGTGAGATTTCGCATACTGTTCCATATGCTTATAAAACCTATAATGGTATCGGAATGCATTTCCGCAAAAACAAACATCCTCTTGCGTCAGCAGAATGGGATAAAGCCGCTGAACCTTCGCAAAAGGGGAAGCTGATTGATGCAATGCAGAATTATGTAGATTCCGGGAGATTAAAGTTATGAATGTAAATATACATGATGCTATTATGGCATGGCTAATGTCATACAAGCCGCTTGCAGAATGGTATTTCAACATTTCCAAAGCCGAAGATGACACAATCTGCATTGTACCGGTGGACGGCTCGGAATCGCGGCCATTTATTGACGGCAGCGAGGAATGCGTATATCCGTTTGAGGTACAGATATACAAGTCTTTCGGCGAAAACCCTATAATACCCGGAGTTGATAATGAAAATACCGGTAACTTCTTTGATGTACAACAGATGATTTCTTGGATTGAACAGCAAGAAGAAATAGGAAATTATCCTGATTTCGGGCAAGGCGTTACAATGCTCGAAGCCAAAGTCCTACGCGATATACCATTCACAGCCGGAGTGGATGAACATATTATCAAAATAACATTTCCGGTGCAAATAACTTATATAAAGGAGTAACATAATGCCTGACCTTATTTACTGGAAAAAGAATCAATCGATGATTTTTCTCGACAAAAGCACGACCGGAACGCCTACATGGGCGCGTATTGGCAAATCAGAGCTGTACGAGATCGCAATGAATCCGAATATCGTTACCCGTAATTTCATAGATGATGAGCTTCCTACAAACGATGTTGAGAATTATCAACCGTCTATGTCGCAGGAGCTTGTTCTTGTTGAAGGCGATCCTGCGTTTGATTTCGTATTCTCGAAGCTTTATAGCCTTCCTACAGGAAACGCTGCGGCAGTGAACGCTCTGTTTGTTTTCCCGCAGCATGACACTACAGCCACAACGTCATATCTTGGATGGAATGTCTCGGTAGCTCTTGTTTTGAATTCTTACAACGCTATCGATAAAAAGATTAAATTTGACTTGAAATTTAACGGCAACATTAAAAGAGGTACTGTCGCTGTAACAGACGGCACGCCTGTATTTACTGCTGCTGCATAAGGGGGGTATAAGAGTATATGACAATCACATATAACGGCTTAACGCTCGAATATGATATCTGTGAGGCCGCAAATTTACGCAAGTATAATGACGCGCTTAAAGAGATGGAGCGTATGAAGGCCTCGGCAATCGGCATCAGTGACCCCGCAGAGATAATCGAAAAATACTGCGGATATATATTCCGCTTTATAGACGTTTTGTACGGTGAAGGAACTCATATAAAACTGTTCGGAGATAGCGTTAATATACGTAAAACAACCGAAGTATACCGAATGATAATTGAAGCTATAAAGAAAGAATCCGAAGAATTTAATTCCGATCTGAAATCATTCGTAAATAGCATATGATTTCTTTCGCGGATACTGCCCCGCCAGAGAATGTTACGGTAAACGGCACCGAATACGCTGTAAATTACGACTTCCGGGTGTGGGCTGATATATCCGGTCTTATCCGCGAATTTGCATATAACAGCTCAGATGAGGGCGATCAGCTTAATAATTTTGAGTTGATTGCCCAAATTGAGCAACTCGCATTCGGCCGGATAATAAATGAACCATGGCAAAATGTATTCGATTCCATAGTGAAATTTTTATGTGGCTATCCGCATGAAGATAACGGATACAAACAGCAGGAGGACGATAGCAGAAAACTTTACAGCTTCAAGCATGACATGGCGTATATAATACTCGCGATTCGCAATCAAAGCGGAATAGATTTATCATACCGACGCAAAGAGCCGTTCCATTGGTGGTTATTCCTTTTGGAATTTCAATCACTAGAGGAACGGCATTATATTTGTTCTCTTATGCGTCGCAGGGCTTATGACGGAAACGACAGGGAACTATGCAAACTGCGGGATTCCGTAGCTTTACCGCCTGAATATTCACGCTCTGAAAAAGCGGCCATACAGCAACTAATAAATGATTTTGGCGGGTGATAGTGTATAAAAAACTTTGAAACCGATATTCAAACAGAAAAAATCAAATGCCCGTACTGCGGATATAAAATGCCGATAAAAAAGGGCAAAAATGCGGTAGCTCATGATTTATGGGTTATCTGTAAAAACAAGAATTGCCGAAAACAATTCGAAATTAAAATCGATAATGTAAAGTGAGTGCCATTACGCGCCAGTGCTTTCCTATCTTAAGGGGTGTTAGACATTGGCTGACGGCGTAAAAATCAAAATAAACGGCGACACGAGCGATTATGAGTCGTCGCTGAAAGAAATCGGAAAACTCACTGAAAAGGCCTTTGAGGGAATAAAGTCCGTTGGCGAGACGGCGATGAAGGCCATAGGCACAGCTGCTACCGCTGCAATGGGAGCGGTAACGGCTGCTTCAGGCGCTGTAATCAATTATGGTTCTGAATTCGAACGATCTGCTGCTAAGGCTTCAACCCTTTTTGGCGATGTATCTGTTGATGCTGACAACCTTAACAAAAAGCTGCTAGGTATATCGTCATCTACCGGGGTCGCGGCGACAGGATTAAACGAAGCGTTATATTCGGCGTTATCAGCTGGCATTCCCGCAACTGAGGATATGACCGATGCAACAGATTTTCTTGCGGCTTCGGCTAAACTCGCGACTGCCGGATTTACTGATATTGATACCGCGCTTTCGGCTACAGCGAAAACAATAAATGCTTATGGACTAAACGTCAAGGACACCGAACGCATACAAGGCATTCTCATACAGACCCAGAATAAAGGTATTACAACAGTCGGAGAGCTCGGAGAGGTCCTTTCCCAGGTAACGCCTACGGCGGCCGCTGCAAATGTATCATTTGAGGAAGTGGGCGCGGCTCTGGCTACTATGACTGCGCAAGGTACTCCGACCGCACAAGCTACGACTCAGCTGAATGCCGCTATATCGGCATTTCTAAGCCCGAATGAAGCAATGGCAGCGGGATTAGGAAAAACCATTGATTCAATGATAGAATCCGGCGAAATAGTCGGAAATACCGCGGATCAGTATAAATCGCTCAAAGAAACCTTGCAGGAGCAGACTAAAGCGCTAAGCGAAGTCGATACAAGTACAGCCGAAGGCAAGAAAAAATACACCGAACTGGAAAAGGCAATAAAAGAGACTCAAACAAATATCAGTGATTTAATTCCGGAATTCGGTTCAACAATTCTGCAGACAAAAGGGCTCTCCGGTGCTTTGAGTGAACTAAGCGGCAATTTAGACGGATCTGTTAACGGTATGTCAAATGCTTTAGGGTCTTCAGAAGCTCTTAAAGCTGCGCTTGCAATTACAGGTGAAAACGCAGGCAAATATTCTGAAAACCTTGAAGCGATGAGCAATACTGCGGGCCTCGTAGATGATGCATATGGCAAGATGGCAAATACATTGTCGCTGCAATCAGCACGGATGACGGAAGGCCTAAAGAACCTTGGTATTGCAATATACAACGAGAATGACAGTATAATTGCTTCTGTTGCGGGGTTCGGAGCCGACCTTTTAGCGCAGCTTCAGCAAGGTTTTGATGAAAGCGGTATAGATGGCATAGTTTCAGCTTTTGGCGACATATTGGTACAGGTAGTATCAAAAGTCGCTGAGTATGCGCCTATGTTAATTGATACAGGCTTTAGTTTGATTTCATCGTTTGTCGGTGGAATCGTGAATAATTTACCGGAAATTTCAGCAGCGGCAAGCGAAATTATGAATTCTCTGTTTAACGGCATAGTAACGCTTATACCGAATATCATGCCGATAATCGCAGAGTTATCGGGTAAATTCGCTGAAGGATTCATAATGTATCAGGCGGTACTATTTACCGCTGCTATAAACATAATAACGGCGATTGTAAAAGGTATTGCCGATAATCTCGACAATATAATACCCGCAGCCCAGGATATGCTCCAAATGCTCATAAGCGCGATAATTAACAATCTTCCGGTACTGGTTAAAGCTGCAAATGAGATAATATTCGCGCTTGCTGATTTTATCATAAACAATATCGACGACATTATTGATGCCGCGATATTTATTATAACAACGCTTTCAGACGGTCTTGTATCAGCGTTACCGAAATTAATTCCGGCTGCAGTAAAAATTATTCTTAATATAACCGCTGCGCTGATAGATCATCTCGATGAAATCCTCGAATGCGCTCTTGAATTAATAATTGCTTTTGCGAAAGGTCTTATTGATTCTTTACCCGAACTTGTCGATCAGCTGCCAAAGATAATAGATAGCATAGTCGATTTTCTTATATCGGCAATTCCGACCATGATCGAAGCCGGGATTGAATTATTGACTGCGCTTGTTGATGCTCTGCCGGAAATAATCGAGGGGATTGTCGCGGCAATTCCAAAAATTATAAGCGGTATTATAACGGCAATTATGGAAGCGCTGCCATTAATCATTGAGGCGGGCATAAAGTTATTTGTGGCATTGATTGACGCGTTACCGGAAATCATATACCAAATCGTCACCGCTTTGCCTAAAATAATAAACGGGATAATTTCAACATTATTAAACCCTGAAACGCAGTTAAGAATGGGAAAAGCCGGGTTCGATATTTTAATTGCACTCCTCAAAAACTTACCTGATATTATGATAGAGATTAATAAAAGCATATGGGGGTTGGTGCTTGGCATTGTTGATAAAATCTTGGGAGGCAAGGGAAAAATCGCTGAGGCGGGCAAAAACCTCATTGAGGGCTTTTGGAAAGGCATTAAAGACGCTAAAGATTGGCTAATGGATCAAATTAGCGGATTTTTTAACAGCGTAACGGATTGGGTTAGAAACATATTCGGCGAGCATAGCCCGTCAACAGTATTTGCAGATATCGGTGAGAACCTTGATAAAGGCCTCGCAAAAGGTATAAAAGGCAGCACAAGGGTAATTATCGATGAAGCTCATAAGCAAGTTGATGATGTCCTTGACGTTTACAACGGGCTTAATGCGGAAGCTAAATTCAAAGCAAAGTTCGGCGCAGAGCTTCCTGATAAATTTTTTGCTTTAGGCAGTTCTTTCAGAGAGAATGTAAATGAAGCATATAACGGGGTTCGCGGTATGCTTTCCTCGATAGGAGCTATACGAAGCGTCGGAGCAACGCATAATTATACAACAAATGCACCTGTTATACAGTTTTATGAGCCGGTCGAATCTCCTGATACGGTCGCACGGGCTGTAAACAGGGTATTTATTTATGGATTGGCTGGTGCAAGATGATCTCAATAAAGCGGTCAGATAATACAGAATTTGTTTTTGGGACAGTATTTAAAATACTGTCCCTTTCCGGTGCGGGTAATCTTGAAGTCGATATTTTCAGTGAAAAAAAGGCTGCCGGAAACGGTGATATCATAACCGGGCAACGTATACCGTCACGAATCATTACCATAACGGCGGCTTGTGTATCATCGGCGCTCAATGATATTTCACGGAGAACAGCAAGCAGATTTTTCAACCCGAATTATACTTATAAAATGTACATCAACTACAAAGACAATCCTGTATGGATTCCTTGCGTTGTTGACAGTATTGATTTACCCACATCGAATATTTATGTCAGTCAGGTTATGACATTAATAATGTTTTGCTCTGATCCATATTTCAGATCAGTAGATGAATTCGGTAAAGATATCGCCGGTAATACGCCTATGATGGGATTTCCTTTGTTATCGTCGCTTACATCGGGATTCATAACAGGTTTATTCACCTATCCCGAATTTGTATATATTGAAAATGATGGCGATACAGAAACCTTCTGCCGTGCTGTAGTGGTCGCATATGGAGCCGTAACCGGCTTCAAATTATCCAAAGACGTAAATACATATGTAAAATTCAATCAGGCGCTTTCTGTCGGAGATGAGCTTGTTTTGGATTTTATAAATGCTTCTGTAACGCTTAACGGCGTTAATGCGAATCGGTATATTGACCGGGCATCGACATTTTTCGCGATTGATACCGGTGGATGTAATATATCATTTAGCGCTGATGACGGAACAACATTGCTGTCCTGCACTATTTATTATAATAAGCTTTATGCAGGGGTGTGATATGAATTTATTCGCGCTTGATAGCAGCTTAAATATGATATGCCAAATAAAAAATACCATAGTGATAATGTGGATTCGCCGTTATTATGAATGCGGAGAATTTTCTGTTTATATGCCGGCCGTTGATTACAGTATTGATATGGCGTATATATACACCCCGGATAGACTAGAAACAGGCATTATTCAAAAAGTTCAATATGATGATAAACTCTCCGGCGAATACATAACGCTAAGTGGCTTCTTTCTTGAAAAGAGACTTGATGACAGAATAATTTATCCCAGGTATCGCGGATCAGGTAATATAGAATCAATAGGACGTAGCCTCATTACTTCATACGGAAGCGATATACCGAAGCTTACTCTCGGCGCTGCCTCAGGGCATGGCACAACGATTTCTATGCAGGAAACAGGAGCTGAGCTCGGAAAACGTATATACAAACTATATCAGACGCAAGAGATGTCTTTCAGGCTTAATTATGTTTTTACAGACGATAAAATATATTTTGAAACATATCAGGGGCTTGATCGAACACAAGGCCAGTCTGTAAATAACTTTGTAGTCTTTTCTAAAGGCTTTCATAATGTAAGCAATGTTCAATATATACACGATATCAGTAATCATAAAAATTACGCCGTTATAGGCGGGGAAGGCGAAGGAACAAATCGTACTTATGTAATTGTTGATAAGTCTGACAGCGGCTTAAAACGCATGATCTTCGTTGATGCACGGAACTTACAAATGGATAGCGCACAAACACAAGCAGAATATGAATCCGATCTAAAACAGCGCGGAAATGAAGCTCTCGACGATTACCAAATTGTCGAGAGCCTTGATTTTGATGTAATAGCAAACAGCGGATATAAATACCGCGTTGATTATGATCTAGGAGATAAATGCGATATTGTTATATCAAAACTGGGCTTGTCATATTCGGCACGAATTGTAGAAGCGCGTGAAGTCATAAAAGAAAATTACAGCACAGTCGAACTGCTTGTCGGAAGCAAGACACCGACATTATATAAAAAAATAAAAATGGAGGCATAAAGCAGCTCTCCGTTGGAGAGACAGAATTGAAATATGAAATCAATATTTTTTGATAGTCAGATCACATATGACGGTCAGGGAAATCCAACATATGACCGTCCGAATAATGCTTCGGATTTACGTGAATCCTTCGGTTCTTTTATCAGTACCGGGATTGATAACGTAGCAGGCACATTTGCAGTATCGGTTTCATCAGGATTGACAGTAAGCATAGCTCCGGGGAAATGTTGGATAAAAGGTGCGTTCGGCTGGCAGCAGATTGCAAGTACGCTGACGCTTGATGCAGCAAATGCTACATATGCGCGAATCGACCGCATTATTTTACGGTTTAATAACAATATTTCTGTAAGATCAGTCGATTTAGCGGTCCTCAAAGGTACAGCGGCAGCTTCACCAGTTGCCCCGGCGCTTACGCGAACTGACACAATTTATGAACTGTGCCTTGCAGAAATAACGATACCTTCCAATGCAACGGTGTTAATATCTTCGAACATTACAGATAAACGGTATGATGTAACTCTCTGCCCTGGAGTTAAATCTATATTTACTATTGAAACCGTCCCTGTATCAAAAGGCGGTACCGGTGCCGTAACTGCTGCTGCGGCAAGAACAAATCTTGGTCTTGGCAATGCTGCGGTAAAGAATGTCGGAACGGCAGCCGGGACGGTCGCGGAAGGTGATCATACACATACAATCTCAGGTGTAACAAACCTACAGACTACATTAGACGGTAAGCAAGCAAAAATAACAGCTCCAGGAATTCTGAAAGGTAATGGCTCTGGCGGCGTATCTCCGGCAGATGCAGCAGCTTTATATTCTTTACTCAACGGATTAACATCGATTACGCCGGAATCAACTGATTTGTTGCCATTTGTTGACACAAGCGGAGTCACGGCGGGGAAAATGACATTATCGAGTTTTGCGAATGCAATAGGCATGCCACAAATTGAATTTGGCTATTACACAGGCACGGGAACATATGGCGTTGATAATCCTAACTCAATTACTTTCAGCTTTTTACCGCGATATGCGACGGTATATTTTAAGGGATATGGTGCGGCTGCAGGGATAACCTTTATTTTTAATCCATCGGCGGTATCAAGTGGATATCTGCAGGCGGATTCTTATAACAAAATAAAACGTATAGAAAACACGGTGTATTGGTATGCGTCCGAGGCAAACGTTCAATACAACTACAGCGGATTCCGTTATCACTATATGGCTATAAAATAAGGAGATTATATGTTAATTATAAAATTACAAGCCGAATCAAACGGAGCGCACAGAAATCAAACAACAAGCCATAACATAACGCCGCCAGACGGTTGGGCGGTAGTTACTCCAAACATAGAAAACACCGCTATACAGTATCTGCCTTTTATAAATATTGATTCAATTTCTAACGGAGTTATAACAGTTGTTTCTCAAGGCGCAATTCCTGAAATACCTGTATCTGTATCGCCTCAAACGCCGGAAGAACGTATTGCGGAGTTGGAACAGAAAGACATTGACAATAAACTTGCATTAGCTGAACTGTATGAAATGATACTAAACGGAGGAACTGTATAATGGCTAAAATCTATGCTGATTTACTGATCGCCGGGCGTAAAACATGGAACGATATACCGTTACGAATAAAAGATTCTGTGAATGTAGTCTTAAACCAGTATGTTACTGAAGGCAAGATTTCATCAGCGAAATATCAGGAAATTACAACTTGAGAGGACAAAAAATGAATAATGACATTTTAACCAATCTTATATTTCCAATAATTGTGGCGGCGTGTGTCGCCTTTTTTAGTTATGTATCTTCGAAACGGCAAAAGGAATACGAAAAGCAAACCGCTGAACTTAAAAAGAAATTTGAAGCGAAGGAAAAAGCCGCCGAGGAACGCGAAAAACGGCAGGAAGAATTTATGGTTTTGCTTGTAAAAATGGGCGGTGCATCGTTGGCTTTGGGTGAAGCAAATTCCATAGCTCTTCAGAGCGGTAAATGTAATGGCGAAACACATAAAGCACTGGAATATGCTCAGCAGGTCAAGCATGAAAACAAGGATTTTTTAACATCGATGGGTGTTAAATCAATATTTGAAACTATAGGAGGTTGAAACCATGGCAAAAGCAGCAAAAGGTCTTGTCGATTATTGCAAGGCACAGCTCGGAAAGCCGTATTGGTACGGTTCCTTTGGGCAGTTTGCAAACACAAGCGATCTCGACTGGTATGCGAAGACATACCCAGTGTACTGGTCTGATTCCCGTGTCACACTTGCGAGGGAAAAGCATATCGGTCAAAAGGTTCACGATTGTGTAGGGCTCATAAAGGGCTATCTGTGGAGCGCGGACGCAAACAGCCCGGCAAAGTACCGCGAAGATCAGGACGTTTCCGCAAACGGTATGCGCACAAAATGCACAGAAAAAGGCGACATAAGCACAATTCCTGAAATACCTGGTACGCTTGTATTCATGTCCGGCCATGTCGGCGTGTACATAGGTAACGGCGAAGTAATCGAAGCTCGCGGCTTCCAGTACGGCGTTGTAAAAACTCAGCTCGCTAATCGTCCGTGGAAGTGGTGGGGTAAATGCCCGTGGATTGATTACAGCGTTTCATCGGCAGCAAATAGCTCTCAACTCAAAGCCGGCGACCGCGTGGCGATTCTTCCCGGAGCGAAGTACACAAACGGCAAAAGCATTCCGGAGAGGTTCATCGGTAAAACAATGAATGTAATGAGCGTGTCAAAGGACGGAGCAAACGCTCTTATCCTTCAGCTCTTCAGCCGGATCGCGCTCCAGTATTTGAAAAAGATATGAATGTCGATAAAGTTGTATATAGCATATTCTCGTTTTTAGCCGTGTTTACGATAGTATGCCTGATTATATTCATCATTGTCGGAAGCGAACCGTCAACGCTCATTTCATGTGTCTTTGGAGCTTGCGTCGGAGAGCTTAGCATACTCGGATACCTTCACGGCAACAAGCGAAAATACAATAACAAAGAACCATATCTGAAAGGATATGCTGACCATAACAAAAATTCCAAAAAGGAAAAGGGAGAAGAACAAAACAATGACTTATACGATTGATATTACCCAAATAATCCTTGCGATTATGGGTATTATCGTTACGCTGGTATCGACCTGGGTTGCAAAGGTCGCGGTTCCGTGGCTTAAAGACCGGCGACTTTTCGATACAGCTAAATCTCTTTGCGCAGTTGCGCTTACTACTTTCGAAACGAATCAAGGCAAACAAAAATTTAACTATGTTTATGGAATTCTTGTTGATCGTTATGGTAAATACTTCGATGAAGCAAAAATAATGGAGTCAATTCAAGCGGGGTATGTTGCTCTGTGTAAGGATTTAGGGAAAGAACCCTCTCCGGCAGCAGTGGAGATTAAATAAAAGTTATGGATGAAAAACCGGGTAGGCGAAACGCTTACCCGGTTTTTTAATTGCTTATTAATAAACAAACTTCGAAAATTACTTATATTTTCGAATGTAGAGTTTACTCATTATGTCATCTCGAGTAAGTATTTTCTTTATTAAGCATCCAAGGAATACTTGCAGATATCTCAAGTTGTATAGCAGGTGATGGAAAAGATATACGAAAATCCGAATCCGCTGATTGACACTTCCTCGCTAAACATGATATAATAAACTATCCCGTTTGATGATGGCGGCGTGGTTAACTGCCGAAACGCTGTGAAGCGTCACGGGAAACCAAAATAAATTTTTAATGCCCGGCACGGGCAGAAAGGTACCATATGATTTACATTTTGGGTATTTTGCTCTTGCCTATATTTATCCTCGCGGACCTGATCAAGCGTCAAAAATAATACCGGGGGCGTTTCCATATGAAGCTGCAATTCTGAAAATACTCTATCTTCGCACTTTGGGCATTGCCGCTAAATGGACTAAGCTTATTGTCGGAGATTTTTGCGAATATGCGAAAGATGAAGCGCTGCATGCAGTAAAGCTGCCAAAATTGCTTCAAAGCTATGAAAAATAAGAAACGGCAGCTGAAAAACTCAGCTGCCGTTTCTTATTGTAGAATCATGAAGTAAGCGAAGACTCTCACGATACATATAGCTTCCATACTATCTATCACATTCAATTTTCTTCAGTGCCGTAGCAATTGCCTCGACATCCTCAACCGTATTGTTCTTTCCAAGTGAAATCCGTATGGTTCTATTAGCAAGTGTTTTATCTAGTCGGATAGCTTGCAGCACGTGGGAAATTTCTGTATGCATGCTGTCGCAAGCAGACCCTGTAGATATGCTTATCCCTAGCAGGTCCATACGATGGAGAATCGCTTCTCCTTCAGCGCCAGTAAAAGACAGGCTCAACAAACCTGGCAGCGTATTGTTGCCTCCATTACGCACAAACTGAATGCTAGCATCATTCAACTTTTCTATGAGAAGTCGCTCAAGGCCTTTTATCTGTGCTGTGTTCTTGTCAAGCTTTTCGCAATTCGCTTTCAAGGCTGTCGCCATTCCAACGATGGACGCGACATTTTCGGTTCCAGCCCGGAACCCAAACTCCTGAGCACCACCATCAGCATATGGAACAATTATGGTTCCTTTACGAATATACAAGAAACCAATGCCCTTAGGACCGTTAAATTTGTGCGCAGACGCAGATAACATATCTACTCCGAGCTCGTGCACATCAACCGGTATATGACCTAATGCTTGTACTGCGTCAGTGTGGAATACCGCGCCGTGAGCATGGGCAATAGAACAAAGCTCTTTCACGGGCTGGATGGTACCGATTTCGTTATTAACGAGCATAACGGACACTAATCGAGTTCTATTATTTATTACACTTTCCAGCTCAGTTGGTGTGATCACACCGTCTTTTATTGCTCGAAGATATACTACAGGATAACGCAACCGTTTAATAGTAACGCAAGCATTGAGCACAGCATGGTGTTCGATTTGAGAAGTAATCGTTGTTTTGTAATCAGCATCTGAAAAAGCCGATCCTTTAATCGCCCAGTTATCGCTTTCGGTACCACCTGATGTAAAATAAATTTCGTCTGGTTTGGCATTTATACACAAAGCTACCGTCTGTCTGGCATTTTTAATTGCTGCCTTAGCAGATCGCGAGAATGAATATGGCTGAGAAGCATTTCCGTACTCTTCAAGCAGATATGGTTTCATCGCTTCAAACACATTAATATCAAGTTTTGTTGTTGCCGCATTGTCGGCGTAGATCATAGGTATCACCTCACATGAACAGTGTACAGCCTTCTTCTTTAAACTCCTGTGCTTTTACAAGTAGTTCATCTATTGATGTATCAAGGTAGATTGCTAAACACGAAATACAGTAAAACCGTTTTGTATTTTTTCCTAAAAATTTTTTACATAGAGCTATTGATGTTTTATCAGGGGATTCTTCGCAACAACAACACCGAATTATTATCTTTGCCATTAATACCTCACACTGTATGTAGAAAAGCCTTTGCTAACAAACTCATTAGGATTTATTATTTTCATCTGCTGAAGCACTGTTTCCTGCATTCGTTTAGCCGGTTGTAAACAATACTTGTTAAAATCATGTTTGAATTTTTCGTCCTCAATAAGAACAGAGTCAGCATGAGGAAAGAACAATTTCATATACGCAGTGCAAAGACGCATAATAGCTTCCTGTTCACGTCCTGATGTGTCTCCCGATTTGTTGCTTACTTCGACCAATGATTCAACAAGACTTCTATAGCGCATGGTTTCTGCTGGACTGCGCAGTTTATGTATAATTTCAGTAAAATATTCTGTGTTGAGTGCCCATCCGCTGACATACATATTCGGCGATAAAGAAGGGATGTGGTATCCGGGAATAAAACCATGAACACGCTGAAGAAGTGCACTATCTCGAAAAATATCTGGTAACTCGCTAAACATATCCTTTGTTCCATCCATGTTATTAACATCAATATTTCCGAGAAAAATAATTCCCGCTTCTCCCTCAACTCTGGTGCCGCCTACGTTAACAAATCCATCCTCCATATATCCTTTAAGAATACCAGCCATCTCTTTGTCGTTTGTAAATTTAATTGATTTTATTTCATCTATGGCAACGAAATCACTAAATGTTACAAGCCCTTTAGAGTGTGAACCAGGACGCATATCTAGAAATAGTTTAGCGCGGCTTAAACTACCACCGCCTGATAGCCATCCATACTTACCAGTTTTCCCAAAAATATAAGACTTACCAGTTTGCTGTGGCGCAAGTTCAATAAGATTAATACGTGGCTGAATAAACGGTAACAATCGAGTTAGCATTGTGTGCTTAGCCAACCACACGTCCTGCTCTATCCATCCTTTTTTGCTAAAACCGTCAGCATTATAATCGATGGCACCCAAAAGGATGTCCATCCATTCTTCCGTATCCTCATAATGTGACCGCGCTTCTCTATAAGCATCAACACTTACTTCATAAGGGCAGAAGTTTTTATAATCCAGGAGAGTAAAACGTCCGTTTTTCTTGTTCCCCTCTGGTGGCATATAACCGAGCTTAACTAACCCCCAACCGCCGGCTTCACCAATCAACTCATCCTTTATTCTATCCCAGACATAGTCTTCAATAATTGTATGAGCATATGAGAAGCCCAAATCGGGTATTTCAAAGCTATAGTAATTGGCGCTGGCGTTGAATGATATGTTTACCTTTGCAAGAAAAGGGCGTGTTTCCCCAATGGAGCGAGCCTCGTCCTCTAATCGTTCTTTATCACTTCTGTGGGGGATGATTTCCGCAATGTATTGGCTTAACTGGTCAACGTTTTCAATTTTCCCATTAGGACCAGCTTTACGTTTAAAAATCCAGTCACGTAAAAATGCTTCAATTTTCGCTGATTTAAACATGGCCATTACAGACTGGTCTTTATAAACCGTAGTAGCAGGGAAATGCTCCCTCAATTTATCTACGTCGTACATCTATTTGTCTCCCTAAATATCGAAATCTTTTTTTTCGATTAGTTGCTCATCTATCTTCTTCTTTTGAATCGGCATAGAAGTTCCGTCTTTTGATGCTGTGAAAATTATAATTGGTACTAAACGTTCCTCAAGAGTAGCGCCTCCATGCAGCGCATATAGTTTTGGCCCTTTTTTGGGCAACCTGTTATATCCTCGAACCATCCAGTAGGTTTTACCGCTGGATGGATTATAAAAAGATTCCATACCATCAGGCACCGGAGAGTTTTCTGGTGCGACAGAAAATCGCCAATCGTCTGGGTCGCCACTCCACGGTAGAGTTTCGCTAAAACCAAAATTATGAGCAGTTACAGCAAGCTTCGATGTTCCATGGTCTGATGTAACTATTACCTGAGCGTGCGCCGACAATCCAGCCACAACACGTTTAAACACTTCAATTCCCAATTCGTCTAAAGCCGCAAGAAGATTTCTCTCTGATGTACATTTTTCGTGCTTTGAGGCTCCATAGTGAGCGATATTGTCAACACTGTTAACACCATCAAGAACAAGTTCCGGATTCCATTGTATTTTATTATATGTCGTGGATGAAGGGAGACGCGCTGCTGCAACCTCATAATAGGAAACAGTTAAGCCTTGTCGTGCTGCAGTAGAAATAAGGAATGGCAAATATTCCACGCCCATGCCATCTACAATTAGTAATGCAGTATCATTTTGAGTGGACAAATCTGTTAAGATTGAATCGCGCATTTTTATTGATGCAATAGGCGCACTGTTTTTAAATGCTAAATCAACAAAGCTACTTGATACTTCGTTCTTAATGCTGTTCCTTCTATACTCTTTGAAATAGGTGTCGAGTGTGCTATTTCCGCATGAAACTGAAGATAGGTAATCTCCTAATACTGGGCAAAGCGTATTAAATTCTGCAGGAAGCCTGGCCACCAAGTCTAATTCTCCCGCACGGCGTATCAGTTCACAGCGTTCTGTGACTGTACCACAATTTAAAAAAGGTAAAGCACTTTTATATATTTTGACTTTGTTAATAAAGTCAACAATCAATGGTTCAAAGGGAATACCAAGCGAACTGAGTGCTTCAGCACGTTCAGCAGCATATTGCTTGATTTTGCTATCATCATTTATTACACAATTGACTGCCGTATCCACAATATATTTGCGGAGCAAGTCATCAGGCTTAATTGAATCACACAAAACCTTTGATAGGTATGAAGTATTATCGATGCGCTGTTTGAGAAGCCATATAAACGCAACCCAGAATTTATCCGTCTTAAGCTGAAGCAATCTTTTGAGCGCGCGATTTGTTGAAATATGTATTGAACCAAACAAACTCTCAGCAGTCTCCTCTGGCGAGAGATTTTGCGTTCTACATTCGATCAATAAATCGTCGATTGTCTTATCGTTAAAAGGAAGCTCAACTGAATAATAAGAGAATGCGATTTCGTGTGCTTCAAAAACAAAATGCACATCGCTGCTTAGTCCTGCTTGCATGATTGCAACAGAAGGAAGAACAACGATATATTTGCTGGAATCTACATCCTGCCCCAAATGCTTCATCAAATCCTTGTAGTTACAGAAATTTGTATCTTGCGGTACAAATCGTTCTGGGTAAACGAAAATCTGTGGCGCAGGCTGTTCAGAAATTGTTCCTGAAATACGAATCAGTTGCAGTGAGTTTTCGTATTTCGGATTTAAAAATGAGTGTGCACTAAACATAGAGCTACTCATTAGGAAAACAACGTTCAGTTTCTGCTCATCCAGTATTTGCCGTATGGCAAGATGAAATTGCTGCTTGTTTTGCTCATCTAATAGAGATAAATAAGCATCAACACCCAGTACCACTGAGGCTGCTGGAACACCAATGGCTTTTTCTCCTATGAGCTTTATGATTTTCGTAGGCAATGGGAGCGTTGATGAGTTCTCATCAAGCAATTCCCAAATGTAAATCTGCTTGCAACCGGATGTAATATGCATAGCAAGCAGTTTTGCCGCCTCATTATTATTCGGGTATAGTTCGATTCTCGCTTGCGGCTTCTCATCCAGTTTTTGATACGAATTAACGGTGTATTCCATCATCATCCTCCCAGAACAGAAGACCAACTTCGGGATTGTTTCTTGCCATTTTTAGCAATATATCCTTAAGTGATTCCGGAGATTTACCTTGTATTTTTTCAACTATCTGTGGAGCAATAGCACACTTATATTGGTCACTAATAAAGTCGTTTAGATCTGGCTTTCTGGGCCATCTGTTAGGCTGGTCACCATACCGGCTATGCATAAAAGCAAGTAGAGAAGCGAGGCCTATTTCAAATTTCGCATAACGGCTCGGTACCGCTTCCTTTTTAAATGCAATTTGGCAATCTGCTATGCTCAGTGGTTGACAGGTATGTAAAAAGTCTAGATACTCGCTCAGTTTATCAGTTGAGAAAGTCCCTGGGTTTTGAACAGCACTGATTATTGAAGTGGCATCAACTGTGTGACCAAGAAGGTAATATGCTGGTACATTGTTGTTTTGAGCCCATATATCAGGTGAACTAACCTGTGACAGCCTTTTCCATTCTTCTATGAGATTGTGCTCCACAGAAGCCTTCTGCAGAGCCGTCAGCTTCTGCATGGCACTTGTGATAAAAGCCCCTTCGCTTGAGGAGAAGCCATCGTTGGTATTGTTAAGTATTTCCATTACGACCCTATCTTCAACGCCCGGCACACTGAGGCAATCTCTGATAATCTTAATGCTGGCAGTTTTTTTAGTGTCAAAGAACAAGGCTTTAATTGTATCTATGATGTTTTCCATAGCCGCAGCCAGTTCCGCAGCAGGTTCTCCCTTTTGAAACACCTTAATAAAGGCGCCTATAGAAGGGAATGCCGACTGCAACATAGTCGCAGGAACTTTGTTAATGACCTGCACCGCATTGCTTAGCACATTACGTACTTCTTTATAAGTTGAAAAGCCATTCATATCATACAGCAATTGTGCCATCTGAATCACGTGATACTCTGATGCAGTTTCATCAATCTCACGACCAATATCCGTCTGATTCCAAAGTATCCCCGCGCTTATTCTGGCCTTATCAAGGATAGAATCGCAATAAGCATGAGAATTATCACCAAGCGATTCAGCTAAAGCCTTTAAAGAGGGCGCATTCTGATCGACATATTGTTGGAAGGCAAGCACAAAATAGTGCTCTTGAATGTATTGCGAAATCTCATAAACTATTTCAGTATTTGCAAGGATTGCTTGTCCAATGCTTTCAATTGCTGCAGTTTTTTCTTCGGCTTTCCCTTTCGAACTGATAACACAAGCGTCACATACAGATCTCAGAATGCTGTCTATTTTGTCTGCGTTATCTGCACCATTGCTACGTATGTATGCAGGAAGAATCCATAGAGGAACACGATGTGAAACCTCTTCTACTTTACTCTGAATCTGCAATAAGGTGTTGGATAATGTTGTATCCTGAATTGGTATGCATCCAAACATTTTTGGTGCATACTCAATAAACGCTCGTTGTTCTTTTGACAAGCGGCAAATCAATTTTTCAAGTTTGATATTATCCTGCCCATCATCTTTAACTACGGTTTCTATAATCTCTGAAAGCGTATCGGCATCCAGTGGGTGATTCATCTGTCCATTTTCCCACTGATAGTTTTTATCGAGTAACCCTCTTAGAACGCAGCCAAGGACGAAAGCTGATAGTACATTGTTTTTCATGCCAAAAGGAGCACATTGAAGTTCAATATATACTTTCCGAACAGACAAGGAACTTCCTTTGCTCAGAGTATTAGCGATTTTCTTGTCAAACAGTGCTTTGATACGAGCTAATGGATGGTTCGGATTTTGCGTATACCAAGTATCTTCCAGTGTGATGCCTTGCTTTTTAAATACATCTACAAGTTGTTTAAACTGATCGGACGCAGCATTGTATTGTATTCCTGCGTTCGCCCAGCTCTTTAAGCCTTTTTCCGAGTATGCGCTTACCCAGACGGTAAGGCAATCAACACAGCCGGGGAGTTTACACTTTTCATAATCGGAGATCAAAGTAGAAAATTCCGACCATGAGAGGTCTTGTGAAATAACAGCGCCGTTCACAACGGTATAGCATCGTAATTTTCTTGCTGCGTTTTTTAGTTCTGCGCACCATTCACATTCGATGCGCTCATATGCTGTCTTTATTTGTCTTTTTGCCTGATCATTATTTTCAAGAAGATATTGTGCATATTGGGTCACATATTCGCTCCACATCTCTGAATTTTTTCCGCAGAATGTGCTTTCAGGGAAGGTGAAGAACATGATTCTGTGGTCGCGCAGTTGTTTTAGTATTGTTTCGATTTTTTCTGGTATCAGGAGTTGCTCTGCCTTGTTCTTTGCAATAACATACCAGAGGCAAATAGACCCGTTATCTCTGTTCTGAGTTTGACCTTCGCTGTATTTTGCTCGTGTTGACGCTTGAATATATGTCAGCGTGGTATGGTTGACATCGCTGACTCGAATATCAAAACGGTTAGCGGAATGCTTTATCCTTGCGCTTTGGGTATGCTTAGTAAGAGCCTCGTTCACCTTTGTAGAAATCAACTCGTCAAACTTTGGCTCTAATTCTTTTATTTTATTTTGCAAGTCGACGCCCTGTACAGAAGAGGCATAGAGCTCTATGTTATCGTTAACGACAGAAAAACAATGTTTGTCTCTAAGAAAGTAAATAATACCTCGGATATTAATCATTGCGCCATCACCTTGAAATGACAGCTCAACATTTCGTACTGTAGGTCTCAGTTTCTCATCGCCATCAGGATTGAGCCTTGAAAGAAGGCAGAAAAGAAGCACAGCTTTTAGAACGCGGATTTCTTCATCATCATCACTACGATTTTGAAAATCGCGCATCTTGATACGTTCATATTCAGAGCGAATACTTACAATCTCTTTGTTAATACTTAGGTCATCGCGCTCGATAAAGTATTTCCAAAGATAGTCTACGGTTAAGAACTGTTTGTTCGGGATTCCTGGGCCACCACTACGAATAAAATCCTGAAATTCTCTTCCGTCTGCGCTACCTTTTAGATATTCAAATATGCTGCGCTGGTTAGAACGTGCAGACTCAGAAAGATGTTTCAATAAAAAGGCAGCCATTGGGTGAATCGGCAGAATATCGTAAAATGACTGGTTACTCACAACCTCATTGGAGAACTGCCCAGCGACGGCAGATACGCTCTGCCAAAGAATATCCTTTTCCTCTTTCCACTTGTCCGCCGCCTTTGGGTCAGGATTCTCATGAATAGCATTGTGCGCAAGCCTGAACGCAGTATCGTTTGGCATCTGCAGATTTCTTGTATAAAAGCGTTCTTCTGCTCTGCCTGCGGTAGCCGAAGTTTCCGACCAAAAGGCATCAAGTTTCAAATGCGTTACTGGCACTAAATAGAAGCGGTTAATGCCGGGCGCTTCTGTTACTTCCTCGAAGGTCTTCAAATGCGCAATGTTTTCTTCGACGAACTCAGAAAATTCGTCGAAGATATAGATAACACGCTCTATGTGGTTTTCTTTTCGTATGGCTGTAATCCATTGCCTGAATGTGTTGACATCCATGTTTAGAAAGATATTGTCCTCATGAAGCACTGTCTGCACGTCATCAAGTAAATGTGTCTGCGCATCTGAAGCAGAATCCGCCTGCTTCAATGTAGCAATGAGCTGGTCAGTAATCGTTATGCCGGAATGCAGATAAGCAAGGCTACTCTGAATCCTATCACGAGTATCAAAGAAATGCTGACCCTCGCGTTCTAGTCGCGAAATTACAATATCAAGGTTTCCCTTTGAGGGAACAACCATTCCACGCTCTTTGAGCGTAGCGATAATCCCTTTTTCCAACCTGACCAGAAACTCTTCGTTGGGCCCGACGCCAGAAGCGTTGTAATCATAGATAACGAGCGTTCCTTCCTTACGACAAGCAAAAACCGCCGCCTCCAATGAGTCGCGGTCTGACATCGACTTTTTCTTTTCTTCAAACCAGCGTCTTACGCGCTCTTCTTCATCCATAAACAGTTTTTGCGTAACAAGAGACGCATTGCTTTTTCCGGTGCCATAATTACCCGTAAGCCATACGGATTTTCCGCCGGTTTTAATGCCATCAAGCAATGTCTGAAGAAACTCAATATAACGTTTGTGGGGATAGAAATCCAGCCATGTATCGGGAGTCTCATTTATAGCTTCCCGTGTCATATTGGCCCGGTATCCTTCAGGTATGCTGATATAATCGGCGTAATGCTTCAGTTCCATGGTTTATCCCTCCAAAGCTAATGAAATGATGTCGTCCGCACTGTGCTTGTCTGGAAACACGCTAAATCCATCGTTCCCGTGTGCAAAGGTCGTGGAAATGTAGTCAGGATATTTGGTATAAAGCCCATTGCACTGTCGCTTAAAAGTTTCAATCGGAATACCAAAGGCCACAAGAGGTGAAACGTAGGAAGAATTTACATCCGCATCAAACATCTCTCGGATTGAAAATCCGCTGCGTCCGGTCATCTCTGCGATTAAGTAGAGACTGTAAAGAATGGTTAACGAATCCACATTCTTTGATTTGCGAGTGATGGCATTTACATTTTTTCCCTTATAATCAATATATGTTACTGCATTATCTCCGCCGAGCGGAGATTTCGTGAGCATATCTTTTAATGCTGCAAGTCCACCGTCAATCGATTTACCAAGATTGGGATACGTCTCTGCCAGCTTGTTTGCAAGGTCATCGGTCGTATATGAAATATCAATGTTTGTAGCAGAGACAAACCATTTCAACAAAATTGCATTATTTACAAGGGCTATCCAGATGAACTCCCATCCGATGGCACAGCTACCACCATGTTTTTCAAAAAGATCAACCAGTACTGTTGACTTTTTACTTTTAGGTTCAACCAGTCTCGCTTGCTGGAACCAAGCACTCGCTGATTCTACCATCTTTTTTCCGAGTGGATGCTCACTATTCCAAGGGAAAAATTCATCACGCTTTTCAACCAAGGCGGAAATCCATAAATAACGGTCTCTTTCCCGCAGACCAAAGTTGTTATATCGATTGATCCCGCTCATTTTTCCGGATTCGCTATCTGATTTATACATTGATTTGTACCTCCAACACGAAACATCAATATGATAGCATTTATGGCACTTAACACATTTTACTCCATCAATCTTTATATGACCGTCTTCCGAAGAAATCGCACCTGTATTGCATTCTGCTTCACAAGCATGGCAGTTAATGCAAGCGCTAACTTTACGGAGCATAGCTCTAATCAGCGATAGCATTGCCAATTGCTCATCTCTACTTCTAAAGTGAAACGTTACGCGTGCCCCACCATTGACAGTTTCCGAATAAACAAATGGTATTCCGTCACCCGGCTTCTTAGGCAACTCCAGCGCAGTTTGTCCGGAATCACGTTCAACAACTACATTGCCCAATGTTTTTATCCATTCAAAAAACAGTGTTTTCGTAAAATATGTGCTTTGAAAACTTGAAATTAACCCATCACTTCGTTCCGTAGGGCTACTAATAGTTTTCCGTAGTACAACACCACTTTTCCGCGCCTGCCAGCCGGAGCTACCAATAAAGTCAGTTTTGTCGCCCTTGTTTCTAAACTCTTTTGCACTTGACTTAATGATAATGTCGATGTAAGGACCTATTAGATTCGGGTATACTTTCTCTATGTACCATTCATATTTGTCTGATGATTCAGGGCACATAATGCAGCCCACTCTGGGCAGGCCATAACGATAGGCTTTGTTTATTGGTAGGTTGTTCGCGAAAGTATATAGCCACAGCTCATGAGAACCCCATTCCAATATTGGCATACGATTGAGCTGTGAGGCGTTTTTTACCCCATCGCTACTGTCCTCATAAAATGACCGGCTGATGCTTTCATCTCCGCGAACGCCCACAAAAGCCATCACTTTGATCGCTGGTTTCTTGAGCTTCTGCTTAAGTACCATAAGAGCTGGAGTGCTTTTATTCACGGAGCAACACCACCGTATAGTTCGAGACGGCGGTCCAAACCTCCTCCAGTTTTCCAGTGCAGTGGTGTCGGCATCTGCCTTAATAAACTCTCGCTCAGAATACCGTTTTTGCACTTCTTCCCACATTTGATATGTGTCAGGTAACTCCATATCTGTATCGCTGAAAATTACCGGCACAGAAAGCGGAAGTACGCTACTGCACAAATCAAGAAGAACGACAGAGTCTTTTCCTCCGGAGAAGGCAATATAAGCAATGTCACAGCGGCCTATATCTTTATCGAAAAGCTCCTTCATCCTGCGCTTTGCGTCTGCAACAACGAGACTCATGATTTCAGAGTTCTTTTCTACCATTAATTCTATATCAACAGGGTGTAACTTGAGTTTATTCGAAAAGGAAACTTCAATGTCAGGTTCCTTGCCGTATTGCGTATTGTTCAGCTGTGCGACTTTTTTGCCGTCAACAAGGTATGTGTTTTTTCTTGCCCAAAGGAGAGGGCGCTTTTCGCTCGGCTCATAATCAAAATAAGAGCTTAACCCTGTGATGTTGAGTTCCTCAACAAACACAGGCCGAATTTCATTTGCCACATATCTACCAGTATGCGTTGTTAGTAAATATCCACCTGTCACGGAATCCCATTCATAGGAATACACTTAATCAGTCACCTCCGTAAATAATCCAGCTTTCCATTCGCGTGGGGGACTCGCCTTGTAGTAAAGGCTGATTAAGCGCCTAAATACTTTATCATCGGGTATCCCATATTCTTTTTCAAAGTTCACGTTCATTTTTGTGCTCAATATAGCGTGTAAGATAGAATCAGATGCTGGTATTTCTAGGGTACCCATATTGTCGAGTGTTTCAGCCAATTGCTGCGAAAATTCCTCCGTTAGACCCAGTGCGTCAATTGTCTGATAACACATTACATCGTTTATTTCAGTCCTTATGAGCATCTCCGAGTATGTTTTTAGTATGTAATTAATTAACTGTGTAGAACACAGCGGGAACGCATCAAGTAAATCATCTATTGTTATTACTCCTCCGTATTTGTTGTGCGCAATTTCGTATGCTTTGTCTGCAGCGGCTCCGAATAACTCATCGATGCTCTTGTCCCGCAGCCGAGCAATACGAAAACCATGTTTACCAACACAACGAACATTCTCACCGTCAAGAAAAGAGTAGAAGTTTTCAAAGTCTGCCAAGTCTATGATAATACCATTGTTGAAACTATCCCTGTTTGCCTCATATAGTTCGTTTATCTCAAAGTATCCGATTTTTTCAAGCGCAAACTGCGCCCGACTCACAAGAGCATCGCGTTCGCTTTTTGTAGCAATTACATCGATAATATAGTAAACCTCGTCATTACGTTTAAACAGAAGTCGCTTCATTTGCTCCTGAATCTTTTCGGTCACTTCACACCTAGCTTTTTCTGATAATAGGCGAAGTGATGTAGTGCTGAAAACAAATCCGTTTGCGTAATCATTTTTTATTACTTTCATGATTTCATTGTATGTTTGAATATTATCGCTTGCTTTAATTACCATAGGAGATCTTTCTCCGGCTTTATACTGATATGTAATGTGGACATCGGAAAATGCAACTCCACATCTTTTACAGAGTCGTCCAATAAGCTCAACAAGCACGGGTATGGAGAAATTCACATATACCCAGTACCCGTTCGAGAGCTGACGGCAGCTTCCTTCCGGCTTTTCTTTCAATAACGTTGGGCGCTTGCTCCCTGGCTGGAGATTGTACTTATAGAGCTCACGAATATTGCTACGCTCGTCTGTTAAAAATTTTTCTAACAAATTGATGAGAATATCGCGCCATGTGCGTCCCTCAATTATTTCACCTTCAACAACACACTGTACAAGGTCACACCCCATGTAACGTTCAGGATGCGCAAAGTCAAGTATTTGGCCGATATCCTCGGCCACAATATCTTTCCTATGTTCTGGGAAATTAGCACCTTTGCTCTGGCAAAATGGCTCTTCTGAGATTACAAATTCTAAGCTTTTATTTCTCAGTTTTACCGCATGTTTTGCGCTTTCTTTTACGCTTTTACAAATATAGCTGTGGTATTGGTCAAATGCCATGAACAACTCATTTTTATGTTCTTTATTTAGCGCTCGGGCACTATCATCTTTTACCATGTGTTTTTTTAGTATAGCCAATAAATCTCCGCTATCTATCTCGAAAATACTTACACTTTGGTATCTGTCAATGCAGTAATCCGATATGAACGAAAGAGCGACTAAATAGCTATTAATTTGTGCATCAGAAAACTTCTTCTTTTTTAGCCATGCTGAAAATGCGTCTGCGTTTCTATCATCGGTATAAAAATTAGTTGTATTTATATTCATACTCTATACCTCCATATTACAGTAGTTAAAAGCGAATAGTAGTTCGTAAATGGTGCTACCAAGCTTAGCAAGCAAAGCTGCTCTTTTACTGCTTTTATCAGTTCTATATAGTTTTTTGTCAATTAGAAACTTCCACAGTTTATCATAAATTTTCGTTATTAAACATCTTGTAAAACTTCTTTGCTTCAAAAATCTCTATTATGTTTATTTTATATCATAATGTCCCTAAAATCAACTATATTAAATTATAATTTGTCGATTTTATTTATTTTTAGCCTTACCCCCCGCTTTGATAGAATGATCACAGCGGGGGTATTTTTATATAAAAGCTTCAATGCGGAGCCAAATATATTAAAATATTTGAAATATTTCTTAAAATCACTTGACAAAGCCCCGTAACGGAGCTATAATTCACTCAAGATCAAGTTATACAGACCCAGAAAGAAACAATATGTAAAATACAACCGAGCGGGAGCGGATAACTCCCGCAGAAATGGAGAATATGATGTCGCATAATATCGAATCGTTATTTTACACTCGTGAGAAGCCGTGGCACGGCCTCGGCATTATGGTGCAGGAAGCTCCTACAAGCGCAGAAGCACTTCATCTTGCCGGGCTTGACTGGCGAGTAGAAGGGAAGCCTGTATTTACTGCAGAGGGCGTTGAGATACCGAACTACAAGGCAAACACGCGTGACTCCGATAACTCTGTTCTTGGCATTGTAACTGATAGATATAAGGTTGTTCAAAACACCGAAGCATTTGAATTTACAGATGCAATCGTCGGCGGTGATGTTCACTATGAGACCGCAGGAAGCCTATCAGCAGGGAAGCGGATATGGCTGCTTGCAAAGATGCCGAATATAACGGTCGCAGGTGATGATATGGAACCATATCTTTGTTTTACAAATACTCACGACGGCAGCGGTGCTGTCCGTGTCTGTATGACCCCGGTCCGTGTAGTTTGTAATAACACACTTAACATAGCGCTTAACACGGCAAAAAGAGCTTGGTCAACAAAGCATATAGGCGATATGCAAATAAAACTCCAGGAAGCGAAAATGGCGCTTGAACTTGCCGGTGAATATATGTACGCGCTCGATAAATACGCTGATCAAATGGCCAATACAACAATCTCTGATGATAAAGTCCGTGACATTCTCAATGAGCTTTTTCCCACGAAGGAAGATGATAGCGACCGCGTGAAAGCAACCACGAGAAAAATTAAGGATGAATATATGGTCTGCTTATTTATGCCGGATTTAAATAAATTTCGCGGAACTTCATGGGGCGCACTTAACGCTATGTGCGATATGGTAGATCATAACGCGCCGCAACGAATGACAGAAAAGTATCAGGAAAACAACTGGGCACGAATAATTGACGGCCATTATCTTGTAGATGCTATGGCTTCAAAACTTGCAATTATTTAATCGGTAATGCGTTCAAAAAGAAAAGAGGCGCATTCGCGCCTCAATATGAAAATATTGATAACTTATGTACCTCTTTTACTTTTATGCTTGTTTTATAGCTATCGGAGTAATATTGCGTTTGCCGATTTCTTCTTCCTGTTTGGTATTATCTCCATATAAATAGTTATAGAGATTATCCATGTTAATAAGGATTTTGTGGCCGCAGCGAATACATGGCACCTCACCGGTATTTACCAACTGTCTAAGTGCATGTAATGTCAAACCAGAACTAGGATCAATATTATGAAGCTCATGAATGGCTTCAGCAGGCCCGCGCATTTTAGGTAACGGCATTAAGAAATTCCTCCTTTGTACTCAATTATTATTTTTCTTATCTTGCCTTTTTCTTCTTCGGATAATTCTTTTCGCAGCATTCGTGAAAAACTACTGTCTGTTTTGCCTAAGGCATAAGCGATTTCCCATAAATGCAGCCCGGCAGTGCTTATTTCGCACCTTATGTCAGCGTTTTTCGTGTTTAACTCCCCCTTTATTCAGCCTTGAAATTGCTATAAACTTGTTGTTGTTGTTATTATTATAGCGCAAGACCCAAAACGGGGCAATACATATGGCAAAAATTAATAATATGTTAACAATTAAGTGAAATTAAGGAGGTATCAGTCTCATATGGCGACAATATCGAGTAGAGAAGGGAAAAACGGTATTTCATACCGTATAAAAGTATCTTGCGGATATGATATAAAAGGAAAACAGATCGTTAAGTCAAAGACATGGAAGCCTGATATTGGAATGACGCAAAAGCAAACTGAAAAAGAATTAAATAGAATTGCTACGGAATTTGAAACAAAGGTAACCAAAGGTGAATATTCCGTTGCAGATAACACAAAATTCAGTGATTTTTGTGATCAGTATTTGCAAATTACTGAGCTTGCACCAACAACAAAACAATTTTATGAAAGTATCATCAAAACGATTATAAAACCGGCGCTCGGACATATGAAAATAAGGGATATCAGACCGATACATTCACAGCAGCTTATCCAACAGCTTTCCGGCATCGGGGTGCGAAGCGACGGAAAAGGCGACCGGCTTTCACCGGCAACTGTTCGCAGATATTTTACTGTATATCAATCTATAATGACAAAAGCGTATAAACTCGATCTTATAGAGCAAAACCCGGCAAGCACTAAAAAACTTGAACTGCCACAGATTGAGGAACCTGAAATTCAAATCTTTACACGAGAGGAAGCTGAGCATATGCTCTCATGTCTTTCCACAGAACCGCTCATGTTTCAAATACTCATACATATGGCGATAGTTACGGGCTGCCGGCGCGGTGAGCTTGTTGCGCTTAAATGGAACAGCATTGATTTCACAACAGATAATATATATGTAAAGATCAGTAATTACAAATTGACCGGAAAGCCGATCAGCTCAAAAAAGCCTAAAACGAAGAAAAGCATACGCGAGATCGCAATACCGCCGTACTTGATTGGCCTTCTCAAACAATATCGAACAGAACAGACTGTATGGCAAATGAGTCTTGGCGACCGGTGGGCTGGCGAAGGATGGATATTCATTCAGGATGACGGAAAGCCAATGAACCCGCAGACTCCGACCAAATGGTTTTCAGAGTTTCTTAAACGTCATGACATTCCTCATCGAAAGTTTCACGCGCTCAGACATACATCGGCGACGCTCCTTTTATCTTCCGGAACCAATATAAAAAACGTTGCGTCAAGGCTTGGCCATACGCAACTATCAACAACGAACCGTTATGTACATGCTCTCAAAGACGCAGACGAAAACGCTGCTATGATATTTGAAAAACTCATAGTTGAGCCGGAACAAGGGAATGAGAAGGAAAAAGCTTGATCTGATTTTTGACCATTTTTTTGATTCAAAATCGAAAATAAAGACTAAATAAAGACCAAATCCAAAATACAGATAAAACAAAAAAAGCATTAATCACAAGAAAACCCTTGCTAATCAATGCTTTTTAATGGTCTGAGTGAGAAGATTTGAACTTCCGGCCTCTACCACCCCAAGGTAGCGCGCTACCAAACTGCGCCACACCCAGATTTACTGCGCAAGGCGTATTATAGCATACAACACAAACGGTGTCAACCATAAAATTTAAAATTATGATTTTTATTTTCGTTTATACGGATTTTTTCTTGTCATTAAAAAACCTTAGAAAATATATTATTAGCTCGTTAATATAGATAATTATTGCTAAAAGAGAGAAAGGATTTTGATATATGAGCTTTTCTCTTATGAAATAATATTGTCTCTTTACCGAGTTAATATCTGCCTGAGTTTCTCGGATTTAATTATGTCATTTTTCTTTTATGCTTTACTTGCACAAAAATTCCGTTGTGGTACTTGATTTGTGAATACTCACAAACAAAAGAGTGAGAACCGCGAAAGAAATGTTGACTTATAAGAGGATATATGATAAAATATTTTGAATATTTATTTGTATTATTGAATTTGCGGGGCTCCCGCGGAAACGGGAGGTCATCGAATGATAATTTTAGGAATCGATCCCGGCATTGCGACTGTCGGCTTCGGAGTAATAGATTACTGCAATACGAAATTCCGCTTTTATGATTGCGGCATAGTCGAAACGGCTGCCGGAGAGCGTGTCGAAAGCAGGCTGAACCAGGTATATGACGGCATATGCGAGCTCATTGAGCAATATCATCCCAATGCTGTTGCCGTCGAAGAGCTTTTCTTTAATTCGAACCAAAAAACGGCTGTAAATGTGGCTCAGGCGCGCGGCGTCATACTGCTTGCTTCAGAAAAGCATGGTGTGCCGCTTTTCGAATATACCCCGCTTCAGGTAAAAACAGCGGTGGTTGGATATGGCAGAGCGGAAAAGCATCAGGTCATGGAGATGACAAAGCTTATCCTTTCATTACCGGAAATACCCAAGCCGGATGACGCGGCTGACGCTCTTGCGATAGCGATATGTCACGCGCATTGCGGAATGAGTAAGCTGAGCGAATATGAATCGATAAATACGGCCAGGAGAACGGGCGGAAAATAACGGGAGATAGTATGTATTATTATATTTCGGGGAAAAAAGCTTTGGTGGGTGGAGGTTTCGCCGTCATTGACTGCGGAGGCGTCGGATACAGACTTTTTATCAGCGACCGGACAGCCGGCCGGCTCAATGCCGACACAAGCGGCGATGCAAAGCTTTTCACTTATCTCAATGTTAAAGAAGATGCGCTCGAGCTGTACGGCTTTTACTCCGAGGAAGAACAGCGGAGCTTTCGCCTTTTAATATCTGTTTCCGGCGTGGGACCGAAGGCGGCGCTTGCGATTTTATCCGTTATGACTCCCGAGAGGCTGGCGCTTTGCGTGCTTTCCGAAGACGCGAAAGGTATATCCGAAGCGCAGGGAGTCGGGCTTAAAACAGCGCAAAAAATAATACTTGAAATTAAAGATAAAATATCAAAGGACAAGACATATAAACAGATCACCGCGTGTGATTTTGCTCCGACAATGTCGATTCCGGACAGCGGAGCGGCGGCTGAAGCTGCCGACGCCCTTGTGGTTCTCGGTTATTCGCGGACACAGGCGCTTAATGCCATATCAAAAACAGACTGCGCCGGAAGATCCGTCGAAGAAATAATAAAATATGCGCTGAAGCTTATTGCACAGTGAAGTATATTTAGTCAAAAACTTAAAAGGTTTATGTTGATAGTGAAAGGATGCGTGCGGTATGCCGATAAAAAAGTCGTTCGAAACGAAATCGTTCGAAACGGATTCTTCAGGGGAAACCGATTATGAAAACAGAATAGTCGACGCCGAACTCAACAATGCCGACGCAGAGGATTCAGAAAGCGAAATAACCTTAAGACCGAAAACACTCGACGAATATGTGGGACAGACAAAGTCAAAGGAAAATCTGCGTGTATTCATCGAAGCCGCAAAAATGCGCGGCGAACCGTTGGATCACATCCTGCTTTACGGTCCTCCCGGTCTCGGAAAAACGACACTGTCTAATATTATTGCCTCAGAAATGGGAGTAAACATAAGGATCACTTCCGGGCCCGCTATAGAGAAGCAGGGCGATCTTGCCGCATTGCTGTCCAATCTCTCGTCACGTGATGTGCTGTTTATCGATGAGATTCACAGACTTAACCGCGCCGTAGAGGAGATTTTATATCCCGCTATGGAGGATTATGCGCTTGACATAATAATAGGCACAGGACCTTCCGCGCGAAGCATACGCATACCGCTTGAACATTTTACGCTCATCGGCGCCACTACCCGCGCCGGACAGCTTTCCGCTCCTTTGCGTGACAGATTCGGTGTTTTGATGCGGCTTGAGCTATATACCCCTGAAGAGCTGATACAGATAGTTACCCGCAGCGCCGGAATATTAGAAATACCGATAACTCCAGAGGGCGCCGCTGAAATTGCGAAGCGTTCGAGAGGCACGCCGAGAATTGCCAACCGTCTGTTAAAACGTGTACGCGACTTCGCGCAGGTAATAGGAGACGGAAGGATCACGCAGGGAATTGCGGATATGGCTCTCGGGAAGCTCGAAATCGACGAGCTTGGTCTTGACAACCTCGACAGAAGAATGCTTACAATGATAATCAAGAGCTTCGACGGCGGTCCTGTCGGACTCGACACATTGTCCGCGACAGTCGGAGAAGAAACCGTAACGATTGAAGACGTATACGAGCCGTATCTTATGCAGATCGGATTTTTAAACCGCACGCCGCGCGGAAGATGCGTGACCAGGCTTGCGTATGAACATCTCGGGTTGAAAGTACCGCGCATTAAAAGCTCAGGGCAGATGTCACTGTCAGATGGTGATATTAAAGACACGGAAAACAGTTAAATTATATAACGGAGCATGAAATCAGCTAAAAAGGATTATAAAGAATTGAATGTATCAGATAAATGGCGCGATTATGAATTAATAGATGTGTCCGACGGCGAGCGGCTTGAAAGATGGGGCGATGCTATTCTTGTCCGTCCGGATCCTCAGGTAATTTGGAGCGGGATAAGGAACAGCCCAAAGTGGGAAAGCTATAACGGAAGGTATATACGTTCCGATACCGGCGGCGGTCATTGGGATGATCACGGGATGAAAGAGAAATGGACAATAGCTTACGGAGCTTTAAAATTAATGGTAAAGCCCATGGGCTTCAAGCATACCGGGATCTTTCCTGAGCAGGCATACAACTGGGACAGATGCTCCGGGCTTATATCCGCGTCAGGACGTCATGTGAGCGTATTGAATCTTTTCGCTTATACAGGCTGCGCGACAATGGCGTGCGCCGCCGCGGGCGCAGATGTATGCCATGTCGACGCATCGAAGGGAATGGTTGCGCAGGCAAAGGAAAACGCCGCTTTATGCAATCTTTCCGGCGCTCCGATCAGGTATATTGTTGACGACTGCATTAAATTTTGCGAACGAGAGATAAGACGCGGACACAAATATGACGCGATAATAATGGATCCTCCGTCGTACGGACGCGGACCGGGAGGAGAGCTTTGGAAGCTCGAGGAAAGCATATTTCCGTTTATACAGCTCGCCGCGTCGCTTTTATCTGACAATCCGCTTTTCTTTTTATTAAATTCGTATACTACGGGGCTTTCGGCGGGAACAATGGCGTATATGATATCTACTGCGCTGAAAGCTTTCCCGGGACAGACAGAGGCATACGAGCTTGGTCTTCACGTGTCTCGGAGCGGTCTCAGTTTGCCGTGCGGATCAAGTGCGTTACGCGTGCTAAACCCTTAAAATAAATATTGAAATGAATAAAATGGATTATATTATAAAAGCAGAGAACGTATTTTTCGAATATCCCACTGAGAGCGGCGAACCGCGAAACGCCGCGGTGAATGATGTGACACTGTCGATTGAAAAAGGCAGCTTTGTCGTCATCCTCGGTCATAACGGCAGCGGAAAATCTACGCTTGCGAAGCTGTTCAACGGAATATTGATTCCCACCTCGGGAAAGGTGACGGTAAACGGTCATGACACCGCAGATGAGGAAAAGCTGTTCGATATCAGAAAAGATGTCGGAATGGTTTTTCAGAATCCCGATAATCAGCTTGTCGCAACGGTTGTCGAGGAGGATGTCGCATTCGCTCCGGAAAACCTCGGGCTGCCTCCCGAGGAAATAAGACGCCGCGTTGACGAAGCGTTGAAAACAGTAGGGATGAGCGAATATGCGCAGAACGCTCCTCACAAGCTGTCCGGAGGACAAAAACAGCGTGTTGCGATCGCGGGAATTCTAGCGATGATGCCGCAGTGTATTATTTTTGACGAATCTACGGCAATGCTCGACCCATATGGCAGAAAAGAAATTACAGACACGATAAAAAAGCTTAACGCAAGCGGACTTACCGTGATTTTAATCACACACTATATGGATGAGGCTACATCAGCAGACAGAGTGATAGTGATGAATGACGGGAAAATCGAAAAGGATGACACGCCCAAAAATGTCTTTTCAGATCCGAGGGGGCTGTCGCGTATAGGACTCGATGTTCCTCAGGTCACAGAGCTGATGGATCTGCTCGCGACCAACAGGGAGATATCAAAGCTTTACGATATCCCGAAGGGCGTTATTGATGTAAAAGAAGCCTCCGAAGTAATAGAGGGAATGTTTAATAAACGGAAATAGAAATGCATATAGATTGAAGTCCGAAAAAATGTTTTAAATATTACGCAAGGTATATCCTATCACTGCCTAAATATAAGTAATAAAACAATAAGGAACGACAAAGTGGCAACAATAAGGCTTGAAAATGTATCGTATGTTTACGGAGAAAATACGCCTTTCGAAAAGAAAGCGCTTGATAATATAAACCTGCAGTTCACACCCGGTATAATAACCGGGCTGATGGGTCATACCGGAAGCGGAAAATCTACGCTTGCCCAGCTTTTAAACGGACTGCTGAGGCCTTCAGCAGGACGTGTGCTGATAGACGGAGAGGATATATGGTCAGATCCGAAGAAGATCTCAAAAATTCGTTTCCGCGTAGGGCTTGTTTTCCAATACCCCGAATATCAGCTTTTTGAGGAGACTGTTGAAAAAGATATTGCTTTCGGACCTCATAATATGAAAAAAAGCGAAGCCGAAATTACCGGTTTGGTAAAAAAAGCAGCTTTATTTACTGGCATTACGTCAGAAATGCTTGGAAAAAGCCCGTTTGAACTTTCGGGAGGACAAAAACGCCGTGTTGCTATCGCAGGAGTTCTGGCGATGGATCCGGAAGTCATTGTTCTTGACGAGCCTGCCGCGGGGCTTGATCCTGTTGGAAGAGAAGATATTCTCGGGGGCATCAGGCATTATTGCGATGAAAATAAAAAGACGGTCATTCTGATTTCTCACAGCATGGAGGATATGGCGCGCTATGCCGATGAGCTGGTTGTAATGAACAAAGGCAGCATTATGCTTAACGGTTCTGTAGCCGAGGTTTTTAAAAATTCTGATAAAATAGAAGCTTCCGGGCTGTCGCTGCCTCAGATAGCAAAGCTCATGAACGTATTGAATCAGTCCGGGCTGCCGGTCAGCTCCGGAATATATACCGTTGCCGATGCGTATAAAGCAATACGGACTGCGCTCACCGCTCCTGAAGCGCGTTTTAAGGATAAAATTCAATGATAGGTCGAAATAATGCTTAATGATATAACACTCGGTCAATTTTTCCCCGGCGATTCTGTACTGCATAAAATTGATCCGCGAATGAAGATAATACTGATGCTATTGTTCATAACCTCTGTTTTTTTCGCAAATAATTACTATTCATTTGCATTGCTTGTTGCGGGCGCGTTGATTATAGCCGCCGTTTCGCAGCTGTCGGTAATGATGCTGTTAAAAGGGTTGAAGCCGATAATTTTCATTGCCGTATTTACTGCCGTCATAAACATATTCTGGACAAAGGGTGAAAACCTAATTTTTGAATTCTGGATTATTCGAATCTATGATGATGGCCTTAAAATGGCTCTTTTCATGGTCCTTCGCATTATAACCCTTATATTGGGGACGGGAGTTTTGCTTACTTATACGACGAGTCCTATGGCGCTAACCGACGCCATAGAAAGGCTGTTGTCTCCGCTGAAAAAGCTGCATGTTCCGGTGCATGAATTTGCTATGATGATGACTATTGCCCTTAGATTTATACCGACGTTGATTGAGGAGACTGAAAAAATAACGAATGCTCAAAAAGCTCGCGGAGCTGATTTTGAATCCGGCAAGCTGATTGATCGCGCAAAGGCAATGATACCGATTTTGATACCGCTTTTTGTGTCGGCATTCAGACGCGCCGACGAGCTGGCAGTCGCAATGGAATGCAGGCTTTATCACGGCGGAGAGGGAAGGACACGCATGAAGGTGTTAAAATTATCAGGACGTGATTTTACCGCTCTGGCAATGATGATCACTTTTTCCGCCGGATTATTAATTCTGAATAAGCTATAATTATTATTAACTCGGCATTAAATATTTACCGCTTAAAGAGAGAAAAAGTATGGTAGATGGACTTTTCTCTCTCGCAAAATAATAATTACTTAATTACCGGTTAATAAATCAGTAAATAAATATCCCATTCCACACATTAAACAATTATTAACGCGTCGAGTAAATCGCACGTTTTATTATATAAAAGGCTTTGTTATGAGTCACATTGCGAGTTATTGTCTTTTAGCAGCATATGGGCTTTGTTGCCGCATAAATAATAAATATTAACAAAATAATGATTGAATATCAAAGAGTTAAACTTATAATATCATATGACGGAACGCCTTTTCACGGCTTTCAGCGGCAGGAAAACGCGGTTACTGTTCAGGAAACGCTCGAAAATGCGCTTCGTTCGCTCTTCGGTTATGAAATCTGTGTCGGAGGATGCTCCCGCACCGATGCCGGAGTACATGCCGAGTATTTCGCGACTCATTTCGATATTCCCGCGTCGTTTCCCGCCGAACGGCTTTTCTGTGCGCTAAATCCGTTTCTGCCTGAAACCATAAGAGCATATGAATCAAGCTGTATGCCGGAACAGTTCAACTCCCGTTTTTGCTGCAGATCCAAAACATACAGATACGATTTTGTGACAGCGCATGTTCCGAGCCCGTTTTATGTCAACCGCGCGTGGCAGCTGAATTTTCGTCTTGACGCCGGAAAAATGAACAAGGCCGCGGGAGGATTTACCGGTATACATGATTTCAAATCATTCATGGCTTCCGGCTCCGAAGTCTCAAGTACTGTCCGCACCGTTAATTCCGCAAGCATAGTAGAGACAAATTCAGGTGAAATACAAAAAATATCTTTTTATATAAATGCCGACGGATTTTTATATAATATGGTACGCATAATAGCCGGTACTCTCGTATATATATCCGAAGGAAAGCTGAGTCCGGATGTTTCGGAGATAATCACGGCGAAGAATCGCGCGGCTGCCGGAATAACCGCACCGCCATATGGTCTATATCTTTACAAGGTGTATTACGATGATGTTCAGACAAAAAACTGATGATTATGCACGTTCAAATCCGTATTATGAAACAGCAAAGTTGTTCAGACTTTATAAATACTTAACGATCGTCGTTTTTGTGGCGTTTGTTCTCGGCGGATTATCGGTTGTAGGAGGCGATGAGCTTTCGGAAGATATCCGGTATTTATTTAAATATATGAATTCGTCGGCTCCTGAGCTTACCGACGGAGATGCTTCTGTTTCGTTCGAGGGAGAAGGGACGACAGTAACCGGAATATTCCGCGGCGATTTTGCCGTTTTAAAAAAAGGCACATATAAACTTTACGGCTTTAACGGCGAGCTTATATTTTCCGATACCGTTTCAATGACAAATCCCGCGATGAAAACCAGCGGCAGATATGTCTTGTGTTATGATATAGGCGGAAAGACGCTTAAAATATATAATTCTTTTTCTCTGATTCATACGGAAACATATTCATATCCGATTATCAGTGCCGATATAAGTGATAACGGTACATATTGCGTGGTAACGAGCGAAAAGGGCTATCACGCCGCCATTTATGTATATGATTCGGAATTCCGGATTTTATACAGGTGGCTTACCGCCGAAAAGTTCGCAATAGACGCGGCAATATGTGAAAGCGATGACAGCCGCATACTGGTCTCATGCGCACGCGCATCAGGCGGTGATTTTTCGGGAGAGCTAATCGAGCTTTCAACAAAGAATGATACCGTTAAATCCTCGACTGCTATTGAAGGCGAGCTCCCTCTTCAAATTTCATTTTCAGGCGACGGTTCATACCGTGTTTTAACGTCGTCGCATTTCAGAGTATATGATAACAACGCGGGAACAGTCAATGAGTATGATCTCACATCTAATACGATAGATATTTACCGTACTAAGGGAAAATATACCTGCATTGCTGTCGGCAAATCCTCCATCGGTCAGGAGCGAACCGCTCTTATATACGACGCCGCGGGCACTTTACTGTATGAATTTGATATAAAAAGTCAGCTGTATGACATAGCGATAGACTCTGATGGAGGGAAGATATATATTCTCGCTTCAGAGCATCTGTATACGGTATATCCCGAAGCCAAAAGATTTGATGATATGACCGTATCTCAGAGCTTCAGAAAACTTCTTTTACCAGGCGGAAGCCGCCTCGCTCTGCAAGGCGAAAGTTCAGTTAAATTAATAATGATTCAATAGAAAGGTGACGGAGCAAATGAACATTGTACTCGATATTTTAACGGCGGCAATACTGGCGATCGCCGTTTTTGAGGGGTATCATAACGGATTTGTAAAAACGATACTGCGCTTTTTCGGCAACATAGCCTGTATTGTACTTGCTTTCGTTTATGCTCCGGTTTTGGGCGAATTTATTCGCGTTCAGTTTATCGGCGATTTTTTCCGGAATAAAATTTCCGACAGGCTTGCGCAGATTCTGAATACGGCCGCGTCAAATATTGATGTGAATAAATTGTTTACCGACAAGCCCACGGAATTCATGAATCTGCTCAAGACTTTCAACATAAACTTTGATGAGCTGAATTCAAAGCTTGCCGCATACAAGGAAACCGCTGGAAAGAGTGCGACGGATTTTGTCACGGGAAACATAGCTGATCCCTGTTCAAAAGCAGTAGCGTATGTAATTGCCTTTATTGCGATAATAATTGTCTCGCTTCTGTTGTTGAAGCTTATCATATGGTTCTGCGATTTGATCGTAAAGCTGCCTGTGCTTCATGCCGCAGATACATTGCTTGGTATGATAACGGGAGTTTTAATAGGTCTTATCGGAGTTTATGTGTTTTGTATACTTGTCAACGCAATTATGCCGTATATAATCGGTATCGACAATCCGTTTTTTGCCGCGTTCAATGAAGATAAAACGCTCATTTTTAAAATATTTAGCCAAAACAATCCGATAGAAAGAATGATATCTGTTGTACACACATCTTAAATATTGTAATATAGAATAGTTAAAATCCGGTGCGCCGCGCCGGGGAAAGTAAAAATACATATGCGATATTCAGTCCGGTCAATTTTCCAGAAAAAAAACATACCCAATATTCTGTCCGTATTCAGGATATTTCTCGTTCCGTTGTTTGCGGCGCTTTTCCTGACCGATTATCCGAAATATATTACCCATGCAGGAGTGGTGTTCGTACTTGCGGGAGCGACCGATGTAGTCGACGGCTTTCTTGCGAGAAAAAACGGATGGATAACTGATGTGGGCAAGCTGATTGATCCGCTTGCGGACAAACTGATGTCCATGACGGCGCTTGCGTGTCTTGCTATAAAAGAAAAGATTTATTCCATGATCGTTATCATAGTTATAATAAAAGAAATTGTCATGATTCTGGGTTCTGCTCTGATATTGAAAAAAAGAAAGATTTATGTTAAAAGCAATGCTTTTGGAAAAGCCGCAACATTTTCGCTTTTTTTACTTGTCATAATGACAATGTTTTTTACATCAACACCTCAAAGAATCATAGATATATTCAGCGGAATAGTTATCGGGCTAATGCTTCTTGCTTTTACTATATATCTTACCGATTTTATCAAAGAAGACAGGCTGCGAGCAAAAATCTGTAAAAAATAACGGATAAAAATAATATCGATTGTTGACATAGCCGCTTGAATCGGCAGCTCAGTAAATCCGAAGCTAATTTTTCTTAAATTTTACTATTTGCGAGACAGTCAAACTAATAAATAAAAATCAAGTATTGCATTATTATAAAATTCGGGATTCGTAAAATAATAAAACCGCCCGCCGTCGGAAAGCCGCCGGAGCAGGTTAAATTCATGCTTTCCGGAAAATGGTAACCAAATGCTAAAAATCTGTATTAAATGTAAAGTACGTCCCGCTATTATTTTCGTAAACCGCGTCGACGGAAGCAAAATGACTACCGAAGGCTATTGCATTAAATGCGCCAGAGAACTCGGAATCAAACCTATAGACGATTATATACGTCAGCTGGGAATGACCGATGAGGATATAGAACAACTTGAAGATCAGGCTCAGGAATTATTGAATCAGAATTCTGACAATATCGATAACGATAACGATGATACTGTCGGAGAAGAAAATGAAACTAATACGCCGGCCTTTGACTTTAAAAAATTTTTGACCGGAAAAGCGGGAATAGTGCCTATCGGAGAAGCGATGCAGCCCCGCAATTCGGACAATCAGTCACAGGCTCCTGATACTGCGGAAAAGCCCAAAGAAAACACACAGCAGTCTTCATCTGATAAGCAAACAACTCAAAAACGTGACAGAAGAATGCTTAACGCATATTGCATCGATCTGACTCAAAAAGCGCGGGACGGAAAGCTCGACCGCATAATCGGGCGAGAAAAAGAACTTGACAGAGTAATTCAGATTTTAAGCCGAAGGACCAAAAACAACCCTTGCCTGATAGGCGAACCCGGCGTTGGCAAGACAGCTGTCGCCGAAGCGCTTGCGCAAAAAATCGTCGAAGGAAGCGTTCCATACCGTCTACGCTGTAAAGAGGTATTTATTCTTGATCTTACCGCTCTTGTGGCAGGTACACAATTCCGCGGACAGTTTGAAACACGCGTAAAAGGTCTTGTGGATGAGGTCAAACGGGCAGGAAACATCATTCTTATGATCGATGAGATTCACACTCTTGTATCAGCCGGAAATGCAGAAGGCGGCATGAATGCCGCGAATATATTAAAGCCTGCGCTTTCCCGCGGCGAAATACAGGTAATCGGCGCAACGACACTTGATGAATACCGTAAATATATAGAAAAAGACCAGGCGCTTGAAAGAAGATTCCAATCAGTAATTGTAAAAGAGCCTACCATAGAACAAACTTTGGAAATTCTGCGCGGAATAAAAAAATATTATGAAACTTATCACGGAGTAAAGGTTCCGGAAGACATATTACGGCGTGCCGTAGAATTATCGGAGCGTTATATAACGGACAGATATCTTCCCGACAAAGCTATCGACCTGCTGGATGAGGCATGCAGCAAGCTTGCCGTTTCCAATCCGGTTATTAACCGCATCGACGAATTAAAGGATGAAATATCGGCTTGTATAAAAAGTAGGAGTGAGGCCGAAGCGCGCACGAATCCCGACAATGCGACATACGAGCTTATAGCAACGCTGAAAACAAAGGAATTAAGGCTTACGGACGAATTCAGCCGCCTTTCAAAGGAACGCGATTCGATCGTGCTGACTGAAAATAACCTTGCCGAGGTTATAGAGGCATGGACGAGTATTCCCGCCGCAAATATAACCGAACACGAATTCGAAAAGATAGTCCACCTTTCCGAAACGCTTTATAAAAGAATAATAGGTCAGGATAAAGCCATAGATGCTGTGTGCCGTGCCATAAAGCGCGCTCGCAGCGGTGTCTCGTATAAGAGAAAACCCGTGTCGTTCATATTTGCCGGGCCGACCGGCGTAGGAAAAACAGAGCTTGTAAAATGTCTTGCGGATGCGCTTTTTGATTCTGTTGAATCGCTCATACGTCTTGACATGTCCGAATTTATGGAAAAGCATGCCATTTCCAGAATTATAGGGTCGCCTCCCGGATATGTGGGATATGACGAAGCCGGACAGCTCACGGAAAAAATACGCCGGAAACCATATTCAGTTGTTCTGTTTGACGAAATTGAAAAGGCACATCCCGACGTTATGAATATTCTGCTTCAGATTCTTGACGACGGCAGGATATCCGATGCCCATGGCAAAGAAGTTAATTTTGAAAATACAGTAATAGTGATGACGACGAACGCGGGTACGAATATTAAAGCAAATGTATCGGGATTCACCAGGAGTGCTGCTTCAGACGATGAGGAAAAGACGAAAAAGGGACTTAACGAATTTCTGCGTCCGGAATTCATAAACCGGGTTGACGAAATAATCACTTTCAACCGGCTCACGAAAGAAAACTTCCGCGAAATAGCTCGGCTCAGGATAAGCGAGCTTGAAAAAGCTCTTGGAGAAAAAGGCATAACTCTCGATATCAATGAAGAGCTTTACAGCTATATTGCAGATCATTCATTCAGTGAGCTGTATGGTGCCCGTAATCTGAAACGCTTTATACAGACAGACATTGAAGACAAAATAGCCGAAGCGATAATATCCTCCTACGGACACAAGATCACAAGAGTTGCCGTCACAATTCAGGACAGTGCAATCTCTGTGACCGCAATATAAACGCAGTTACAAATGAATCTGCTTGATTATGATTTTAAAAAGCTTGTCAGGATTCTGAATGCGAATCTTGAAAACGGTCTGAATTCAAAGCAGGTCGAGATCAACCGCCACGAATTCTGTACGGAATCGACAGAAGAAAAAAAAAGAAAGCATTCGCGCAGTCTGCCGCTGGGGCATCTTTTTGACGATGTTATGCGCGCTCTCTTCATCGTGCTTTCATTTATTTCATATTTTGCGGATAATAACTCCGCCGCGCTCACAGTTCTCGCGATATTTACCGTAGGACTTATCGTGTTTCAGACAGTGACTTCAGCGGTTTTACGCGTTTGTGACAAAAAGACATCAAAATACCGCGGCGATAAATGCAGAGTCCGTCGAAATGGAAAGGCAATCGTCATAGGAATTGATGAGCTTGTTCCCGGAGATATGCTTATAGTAGGATACGGTGAAATACTGCCATGTGACGGAATAATAGCGGATACGAATACAGATGGTCTGCGTGTTACAGAATTTGGAGCCGGAGGAGCGACAGTTGAAAAGCTTAAATATTCATACAATATAGTAACCTCTCCTATAGAGACAGAATTAGGAAGACCTTATAATGACTGCCTTTTATTTGCCGACACTCTCATTACAAGCGGTGAAGCGGAGATTTTTGTCTGCAATACCGGGATTGATATATATTACGGTTCTGAGTTGGTATCAAAAGCGAATGACAGTGAAAATTCCGTCGATATGATATCCGATAAGAATACTTCCACAATTCACTCTCGGGCTGCTTTTATCGGAAGCCAGCTTTCATTGATCTGGATTTTAATATCATTACTTATTTGCGCTCTCGGCGTTTTTGTGAAAATCGAGCTTTTTAATATATTTTGGTACGCGTGCGCTGTTGCCGTGGCCGCCGGATCCGATTATATAACGCAGATTTCCGAAGCTGTTACGGCTGTACGAATACTTAGTTTATATAATAAGCATTGCGTAATCAAGAATTTTGCGGCGCTGGACCTGATGTGTGATGTCAACTGTATAATAGTAAATTCTCCCAAGTTTTTCCTTAAGAAAGATTTTTATGTTCGTTCTTTTTTCGTTAACGACTGCCCGTATTCGTTTAAGGACAATGCTCACCTTTCATATGAGCTTATTCTCGGCGCGGCTCTTACACTTTCAAAACGTCCGGAAAACAGCCTGTTTGTAAACGGAAAAAGCGTGGACAGAGCTTTATCGGTTGTTGCCGCACGCCTCGGAATATCAAAAAAATCAGTTTTCCGTGATTATCTCAAGGTATATTCATATGATTATGATGAAATTACCGGTATCGCATTCGGATTATATCTAAATCAGGACAGCTGTGTGCTATATGTGAGAGGCACGCCGGAAAGTGTTTTGAAGTTATGCGAATACATGGAAAAAGACGGTAAGACCGTGTCAATGAATGAGACCGCGAAATACCGTATGCGAAGTGCCGCCAAGGAGCTTTCTGACGGAAGCGAGCTTGTTATCGCCATAGCTAAACGCATATTTAAAAGCGCTCCTGCGGAGCATCCGAGCGAGATATTGCGCGATATGAGCTTTATAGGCTTTATCGGACTTTATACCCCGATACGCGCCGAATCCGCAAAAGCATGCAATCTATGCGCAAAAAGCGATATGAACGTAATACTTATGACGGATGAACAACCAGAAAGCTCGTTCGGATTGGCGAAAAGCGTTTCAATTATTGGTGAAAATGATTATCAGGGAGCAATGACAGCTAACGAATATGTTGGTACGGACCGCGGGCTGTTTATAGCTGATCTTGCGAAATATAAGGTATTTTGCGGATTAAATCCTTCACAGCAGAGACAAATAGTCGAATATCATAAAGAATCCGGAGATATAGTCGGCTGTGTATCCTCAGGAATAGACGGAGTATTGCCGCAGAAGGAATCAGATGTTTCTTTTGCGCTTCAGACAGATATTTGTCCCGCTGTGAGACGCGGCGCTGATATAATTTTATTAAAGCCAAATATGGAGGCCATTCCGGAAAGCATCAAAGCGGCGCGTAACATATATAAGAATACAAAGCATATGCTGCAATACATGATCTATATTCAATTAACGCTTGCGCTTATAACTTTCATTTCTCTCCTTGTTGAAAAAAATACGGTATATTCGCTTTCCGCGGTAATTACGCTTGGCTTTCTTATAGCAATACCGTGTGCGTTGATTATGGGCTTTGATGAAATAAGTCCGCGGCTTATCTCGCGTCCCGTTGGTGAGGAAACAAGACAGCTGAAGCTTGTTTCCGTCCTCTCTATGCCGCTTATCACGGCGGTTTCTACGGCGATAATATCAGAATGCGTATATCGCGCGATAATACTGATATCATCGCAGAAGCCGCTCGCTCTGACATGTGCCGTGATTACGCTTTACGCTTCCGCGATATTCAGTGCGATATCATTGAGGGCGGATCGCAGCATATTCAAATATTCAACTCGCTTCAATCCGTTGTTTTTAATACCTGCTGCGATCGGCGCGTCGGCATTGTTGTTTTTTATAACGACGTCCATTGGTTCAAAAGCAACCGGAATGGTGAATCCGGGAATAAGTCTTGCTCTTGTTTCAGCCGCGCTCGGATTAATTCCGGCTGTTATTTCAGAGTTTATCAAGCTTGTTGCTCTGTGGATCGGATCGCCGGAAAAAGAAAACAGAACGTAACATAAAAGGGTTTTTGATATATTATATTGCTTCCTTTTTGAAAGGACGACATTACAATAATATGATCTTACCGCACATCAGTAAATAACTATTAACTCGGCAATAATTATATTGCTGATTTATAAATGAAAGAGGAAAAAATGAAAATATCGTTATTAATGGCGAAATCAGTAAGAGAAATTACGTTTTCCGAAAAAGCTATATCAGTATTGAGTTCATTGGGAGAACTTACTTTCAATCAGACAGAATCGACGGATATTGAGACAGTAAAAAAAACGATAAAAAACGCCGATATTGCGATAACCGCCGGAGGAAATACAAATCTTGTTAAAGAAATACTCGATGAAGCTCCTGAGCTGAAGCTTGTCGTCCATGCGGCAGGCACAATAAAGCCTATTGTTTCGGATGAAATCTGGAAAAGAAATATAAGAATAACAAGCTCGCCGAAGGCACTTGGCATGGGTGTTGCCGAAACGGCCCTTGGATTTACTATCTCAGCGTCAAAGAATTTTTATAACCTTTCAAAAAACACTGCCTCCGGCGGCTGGTATGAAGGCAGAGAAAAAATCATCGACCTTTTTGATATCACGATAGGAGTAATAGGCGCCGGCTGGGCCGGAAAGCACTACATAAGCCTTATAAAAAACTTCGATGTCGATGTAATTGTATACGACCCATACTTGTCTCAGGAAAAAATCCAATCGCTCGGCGCTCGCAAAGTGGAGCTTGACGAGCTTCTGAAAACAAGCGATATTGTTTCGATCCATGCGCCATCTATTAAAGAAACATATAAAATGATAAATGAACATACGCTTTCTTTAATGAAAAAGGACGCCGTTTTAATCAATACCGCAAGAGGTTCATTAATAGACGAAAATGCTTTATACAATCATATGAAGGCCGGAAATTTAAAATATGCATGCCTTGATGTAACCGATCCGGAGCCGCCGGCGGTCAATAACCCATTGAGAAGCCTGCCGAATGTCATATTAACACCGCATCTTGCCGGACTTGTAAATTACGGAAAACGCAAAATCGGCATACATGTTTGTGAAGAAATTAAAAAATATCTTGAAGACCGGCCGATGGATTGTGAAGTAACGGAAAAAATGCTTGCGACAATGGCATAATTTATAAAATCGGTATAATATTAGAACGGCAATTAAATAAGTTTTGTCTCATAAGAGAGAAAATCCCATATACCAAAGCCTTTTCTCTCTTTAAGCAGTATTTATTTAATTGCCGAGTTAATAATAAGATTAAGCTTGTATGAATTCTGACAAAAAATGCTGATTATGGCGATAAAGAAGATATTTATCTATTGTCACAGGAAATATTAAAATTCCTATTTACATTTGAATATTGATATGTTATAATCGTGCTGTTGAAGTCGAGTATATCGATTTGAACTTACTGACCAGCTTTATTATTAAAACATCAGAAAATTACAGTTGTTTTATATGAGAAAAAAGTCCTATTCCATAGCTTTTTTCTCACATGCGGTAATTATTTAATTACCGTATTGATTAAAGTTCAAGGCTATACGGACAGCCGGGTCGACTGCCGATCGCGGAGAAATCCGCATTATTGCAACTTATATGAGTTGGCAACTGAATTGCCAGTTGGTTACTATATAACCAAGTGTACTTGGGTACACGCTTGTGAAACAGTCAATAAGAGTAGTAAAAGTGAGTTCATGCTATATAGACTCTGACAATCAGCCGCATATTTTGTATTTATATTTATTTTTGCGCTGTAATGATAATGATTGTTTAATGGGTGTATCACAGTATACTGTGATGCGCCTATTTTATTTGGAGGATAAAAATGTCAGACAAACTTAAACTTTATGGATTCAATAATTTAACAAAATCACTCAGCTTTAATATTTATGATATCTGTTATGCAAAAACAGCGCGTGAACAACAGGATTATATTAAATATATCAATGAGCAGTATAATTCCGAACGTCTGACATCAATTCTCACGAAGCTGACAGAAATGATCAGCGCGACAGTTTTAAATATATCAAAACAGGATTACGAGCCGCAGGGAGCAAGCGTCGCCTTCCTTATCGCGGAGGAAAGCATGGTAAAAAATCGCAGCGGCGAGACAGTTGTCGCGCATCTTGACAAAAGCCATGTCACCGTCCACACTTATCCGGAATATCATCCTGATAACTGTATTGCGACGTTCCGGGTGGATATTGATGTCGCGACCTGCGGTGAAATCACCCCTCTTTCCACTCTGGATCTTCTGATCGGGAGCTTTGATTCCGACATCATAACGATGGATTACCGTGTGCGCGGCTTTACGCGCGACATGAGCGGAAGAAAGCTGTTTATGGATCACAAGATATCATCAATCCAGGACTATATAGCCACGGAAACGCTGAATAAATACGACGCAATTGATATGAACGTTTATCAATCAAATATTTTTCATACCAAGATGCTGATCAAGGATATCATTCTGCAGAATTACCTGTTCAATTCTGACGTATATGAGATACCGCCGAAAATCAGACTTGATATAACAAATTTGCTCCGCCGTGAAATGATTGAAATATTTACCGGGCAGAATATATATGAGGAGGAACAGAATTGAGGGATCAATCCAAGGCACCTCTTATGGACGCGCTCGAAAGCATAAGGGAAAACCGACTTGTGCCTTTTGACGTACCCGGTCACAAACGCGGCAAAGGAAATAAGGAACTGACCGAGTTTTTAGGAGACAGATGCCTTTCGGTCGATACCAATTCCATGAAACCGCTTGATAACCTGTGCCATCCGGTCAGCGTTATCAGAGAAGCAGAAGAGCTTGCCGCAGAGGCCTTCGGCTCGGCCCATGCATTCTTTATGGTAGGCGGGACCACCTCCGCCGTTCAGTCCATGATTTTATCCTGTGTGAAAAAGGGTGAAAAAATAATTTTGCCCAGGAATGTACACCAAAGCGCGATAAATGCTCTTGTGCTTTGCGGCGCCGTTCCGGTCTATATCAATCCTCAAAGCAATAAAAGGCTTGGTATTGCTTTGGGAATGTCCGTTTCTGATATAAAGAATGCGATTGATAATAATCCCGATGCCAAAGCGGTATTGATAAACAATCCGACATACTATGGTATCTGCTCGGATTTAAAGCAAATAACGAAGCTGGCGCATGGTAAAGGTCTCAAAGTACTTGTTGACGAAGCACACGGAACACATTTTTATTTTGGCAAGGATATGCCGGTAAGCGCGATGGCCGCAGGAGCCGATATGGCGGCCGTGAGCATGCATAAATCAGGCGGTTCGCTTACACAAAGCTCAATTTTATTGACAGGAAATGATGTCAATGACAGATATATAAGACAAATCATCAATCTTATTCAGACAACAAGCGCTTCATATCTTTTGATGTCAAGCCTTGACATATCGAGAAGAAACCTCGCTTTGTACGGTGAAGAAATTTTTGAAAAAGTTAAAAGGTTTTCTCAGTATGCGAGAGACGAGATCAATGAAATCGGCGATTATTACGCTTATTCAAGGGAAATTATAAACGGCGACAGCGTTTTTGATTTTGATACGACAAAACTTTCCGTGAATACGCTTAAGCTCGGTCTTGCGGGTATTGAGGTCTATGACCTTCTCCGTGACGAATACGATATTCAAATTGAATTCGGCGATCTGGGCAATATCCTTGCATATATCTCGATAGGAGACAAGCAGAAAAACATTGAGCGGCTCATCAGCGCGCTGGGAGAGATAAAACGCTTATATAAAAAGGACACTGCCGGAATGTTTGAAAGCGAATACATCAGCCCGGAAGTCGTAATTTCACCGCAGATCGCGTTTTATTCCGAAAAAGTCAGCAGACCGCTTGACATGTGCCTCGGCGAGGTATGCACGGAATTTGTCATGTGCTATCCTCCCGGGATACCGATTCTCGCGCCGGGCGAACGGATCACTCCGGAAATAATCGAGTATATCAAATATGCAAAAGAAAAGGGTTGTCTGATGACGGGCCCGGAACAAATGGATATCAGCAGCCTTAATGTTCTCAAATGGAGATAATATATATACCCGCGGTAAGTTTACAGCAATTTATCCAAGTGGGGACGGCGTAAATTCACACTTTGATTGAAAGGTATAGATATAAATAATGGACGATTTATGGTACAGCGAATATCATACTCCGAATGTACGGTTTTCAATAAAGGTAAATAGTCAGCTATATACGGAGCAAAGTGATTATCAAAGAATATCAATATTTGATTCTGCCGAATTCGGACGTTTTCTGACTCTCGACGGAGTTATGATGCTTACCGAACGTGACGAGTTTATTTATCATGAAATGATAACACATGTATCTATGGCCGTAAATCCGGACATTAAGTCGGTGTTGGTCATAGGCGCAGGCGATGGAGGCGTCGCCCGTGAGCTTACAAAATATAAAAGTATTGAGAAAATTGACATAGTCGAAATAGATAAAAGAGTCGTCGAGGTATGTAAAGAATATCTGCCGCAAACTGCTTGTGGATTTGACGATAAAAGGATTAAGCTATATTTTACAGACGGGCTTAAATTCATACGGCATATTGAAAACCAATATGATCTGATTATTGTTGATTCTACTGATCCATCAGGACCGGGAGAAGTTCTGTTTACAAAGGAATTCTACGGCAGCTGCCATAAAGCTCTAGCGGAAAACGGAATCATGGTAAACCAACATGAAAGCCCGTTTTATACTGAGGACCGGAAAGCGATGCAATCAGCGCATAGGAGGATCGTTTCCGTTTTTCCGATATGCCGCGTATATCAGGCGCACATTCCGACATATCCGTCAGGTCACTGGCTTTTCGGATTCGCGGCAAAGAAGCTGCACCCGATAAAAGATCTTGATGCGGAAAAATGGAACGCTCTCGGAATCTATACGAAATACTATAATACGAATCTGCATAAAGGCTCGTTTTACCTTCCTGGTTATGTCGAGGAGGCATTGAAGGAAAATGAATAAGAACATTCAAACTTTTATTGCCTGTGACGCAGATTATGAAGAAGCGGATATAGCGCTTTTCGGCGCTCCGTTTGACGGCACAACTTCATACAGACCCGGCACACGGTTCGGGCCGTCGGCAATCAGAAATGAAAGCTTCGGAATTGAAACCTATTCGCCGTACTGTGATAAGGATCTTACTGACCAAAAGATCTTTGACGGCGGAGATCTGGATTTACCCTTCGGCAATGTAAAAAGAATCTTATCAATAATCGAAGAATATACCGAAAATTTGCTTTCTGACGGAAAAATTCCTTTTATGCTGGGAGGCGAACACCTTGTTACACTTGCCGCTGTAAGAGCCGTTTTTCGGAGATATCCCGATCTGCATATAATCCATTTTGACGCGCATACAGATCTCCGTACCGATTATCTAGGCGAAGAATTATCACATGCGACCGTGATGAAGCAAATATGGAATCTCGTTGGCGACGGGCGAATCCATCAATTCGGAATCAGGAGCGGCGAGCGGTATGAATTTGAATTTGCAAAAGAACATACCGATATGCATAAATTTAATTTAGGAGATTTTATAAAACTCATACCGTTAATTACAGACAAGCTGGTTTATTTTTCTCTCGACCTTGACGTGCTTGATCCTTCAATTTTCTGCGGAACAGGTACGCCGGAGGCGGGCGGAGTCAGCTTCAATGATTTGCTTGATGCGGTATTAAAGCTTCATGAGCTCAACATAATCGGCTGTGACGTAAACGAGCTGTGCCCGGTTTATGACCAGAGCGGAGCATCAACCGCTGCCGCATGCAAGATTACAAGAGAAATATTATTGCAACTTAAACAGAAAGGATAAGGATCAACAGAAATGGGAAAATGTTTAATTATCGGCTGCGGAGGCGTCGCGAGCGTAGCGATTCATAAATGCTGTCAGAACAGCGAAGTTTTTACAGAAATCATGATAGCCAGCCGGACAAAATCAAAATGTGACGCGCTTAAAGAAAAACTGAAAGATACTACGAAAACAATAATCCACACCGCAAAAGTCAATGCGGACAATACAGACGAGCTTATCTCACTCATAAAAGGATTTAAACCCGACGCGGTGCTTAACCTCGCTCTTCCTTATCAGGATCTGACAATCATGGACGCGTGCCTTGCCACAAAAACGAATTATATCGATACCGCTAATTACGAGCCGCTGGACACAGCGAAATTTGAATATAAATGGCAATGGGCATATCGCGAAAAGTTTAAAAACGCCGGAATTTGCGCTTTACTCGGAAGCGGTTTCGATCCGGGTGTAACGGGCGTTTTCTCCGCATATGCACAGAAACACCAGTTCGATGAAATACACAGCCTTGATATTCTTGATTGCAATGGAGGCGATCACGGATATCCTTTTGCGACAAACTTCAATCCGGAAATAAATATCCGCGAGGTGACGGCAAAAGGCAGCTTTTGGGAAAACGGCAAATGGATTGAGACAGAGCCGATGGAGATCAAGCGTGAGTATGATTTTGCTGAAGTAGGTAAAAAGGATATGTATCTTCTTCATCATGAAGAAATTGAAAGTCTTGCTCTAAATCTGAAGGGAATTAAACGAATACGTTTTTTTATGACGTTCGGAAAGAGTTATCTTACTCATCTCAAATGCCTGCAAAATGTCGGAATGACATCCATTGAGCCAATCGAATTTGAGGGCCATAAGATCGTTCCGCTTCAATTTCTGAAGGCTGTGTTGCCGGATCCCGCATCCCTCGGGCCGCGTACCGTGGGAAAGACCAATATCGGCTGTATATTCCGGGGTGTCAAGGACGGAGCGGAAAAAAATTATTACTTGTATAATATCTGTGACCATCAGGAGTGCTACAGAGAAGTCGGAAGCCAGGCAATTTCCTACACTACGGGCGTTCCCGCAATGATAGGCGCCATGCTTGTGATTAACGGAACATGGAACAAGCCGGGAGTATGGAATATCGAGGAGTTTGATCCGGATCCGTTTATGAATGCGCTCAATAAATGGGGACTTCCCTGGAAAGAAGATTTCAACCCTGTTTTGGTAGACTGATATGTATGATGATTTGCTTTCTGTTTCCACTCCGTGTTATGTTGTGGATGAAAATCTGATAATAAAAAACCTTAAAATACTTAAAAATGTTTCTGAGCGAACGGGATGCAGAATCCTGCTCGCTCAGAAGGCGTTCTCCATGTTTGCTCTTTATCCATTGATAGGCAGCTTTCTTGCCGGTACAACCGCAAGCGGATTATTTGAAGCGAAGCTTGGCTCTGAAGAAATGGGAGGAGAGACTCATATTTTTTCATCTGCATATAATGAAAACGACTTTGATGAGATTCTTAAAATTTGCGATCATATCATATTCAACTCTTTTTCACAATGGATGAAATTCAGAGAAAAAGCTTTAAGGGCAGGAAAAAGCTATGGCATTCGTATAAACCCCGAATGCTCCACTCAGGAGCATAGCATTTATGATCCGTGCGCGGAGGGATCAAGGCTTGGCGTGACGGCATCAAACTTCCGTTCCGATCTTTTGGACGGTATAGACGGGCTTCACTTTCATACTCTTTGCGAGCAAAACAGCGACGCGCTTATAAAAACCGTTGCGGCTGTCGAGAAAAAATTTGGCGAATTTCTTCCTCGAATGAAATGGGTAAATTTCGGCGGCGGTCACCATATAACACGCGCGGATTACGATATCGAATCGCTTATCGACTGTATAAATAAGTTCAGGCGGAAATATAACGTTGAAGTATATCTTGAGCCGGGAGAAGCCGTCGCATTAAATTCCGGCTTTTTAGTCGCGAGCGTACTTGACATCGTAGATAACGGAATAAAAACAGCTTTGCTTGACGCTTCCGCGGCATGTCATATGCCGGATGTGATAGAAATGCCTTACCGCCCGCCGCTCTATGGTGCCGCAGAGGCTGGTGAGAAAAAATATACCTATAGGCTTGCCGGCGCGACATGCCTTGCAGGAGATATAATAGGCGATTATTCGTTTGACGAGATTCTTAATGTCGGAGATAAAATTATTTTCTGTGATATGGCAATATACACAATGGTAAAAAACAATACCTTTAACGGAATATGTCTGCCATCTATTGCGATACGTAAAAAGGGAACAATCAAAGTGATTAAAAGCTTTGGCTATGACGATTTTAAAAACAGACTGTCATGAAAAATATGTAACGTTTTATAAATACCTGTCATATATAATGTCTACAGAATAATGCCGTTTTCGAACGGCATGGGTTTTGGCAGTTTGAAAACCAGCCAAAACCCTCCAAAATCATTGATTTTGGAGTTCAGCATTCATTGATTGCCGTCTGCTTTCTAAATTGGTCGGGAATCGACCAATTTAAAGGAGCAAGGTTTTTACGCCTTATGGCTTAATAACCTTGCATCTGAAAAATTATGTTTTTTATGTTTTACTTACTGTCGTATGTGTTTCATGATTGTTCAGCAGACATTATATAACAAAATATACAGAAAGCCCTCAAAGTTCTGAATTCGAACCTTGCGGGCTTTAGTTTTATTTATCGTTCAGTTTCCTTTTCTGATTTCAACTGAATCGAAAAACGGAGGATCCTGAACAGGCGCAACAACTGATTTAGCAAACGGGAAAATGCCGAATATCATTTCAAACATATAGTCGTATAATTTGTTCGCGATCTTATTAAGATTTATATCTATGAATATCGACTGATCCTTATCGTTTGAGTTTTCCCAAAGGTTCAGCGTGAAGATCGTATCGCCGGAATCGGTTGTCGAGAGTGTATGCTCGTTGAACTTCGTATACACCTTTGACGCGCCCATACCGCTGAATTCCTGAATATACTTATCAAGAATACCCAGCTTTTCGATCTGCACCATTCCTTCGGCAAAGACGCTGTTATAGTAAATATCAATATCGGGTAAGTATTTTTGCAGGTTATTTCTTATCCATTTACCGCAGTGAGTCTTCATTACGCTTTTCAAGGCGTCGCTCTTCATAGCTTTTCCGAACAATTCCGAAGCAAGTATTTTCATTGCGTTTGAAGTCAGATTGCCGAACGCATCGGTTATCGCCTTGTAAAAATCCCGGTTACCTTTTTCATCAACATTAAGAACATAATTTTTCGCTGCGTTGAATATAAGAAATCCAGCTAAGACTCCTGCCATTTGCCGGATGTTTAGACGTGAGGGATCGGCGGCGGTCATTACGAGGTTGTCGAGAGCGGATGAAAGATTGTTCATTATTTGAAGCTTATTAAAATCAAAGCTTTCACCATATACTATCTGCACGCCGACTTCGCCTATGAGGTTTACAAGGATCTCCTTGGCAGGAGAAAGAAGCGCTTCGCCGACAGGTCCGGTATATACGGTCGCAAGATAAGCAAACGCCTGATCTCCGAACCATTTTGCCCATTCAAGGCCGTAGATCATCCAGTCGAGAGCGTCCGCCCACGCAAGCTGTGAGGCGGCTTCGTTCATAAAGCGATCCTGCGCAGTGCGGATTATGCTTTTGCTCATCAGACGCATTTCTCTGACGGACATTGTGTCGGCATTACTTTTTATATGATTCAATACCTCCGCCCACTTATCTTTAGGAACATATCGCTTCACTCTGTCAATGAGATTTTTATATTCAACGTCTCTTGCGGCTATCGGCTTTTCTTTTTCACCGATCAGTGAGCACGGTAAATCCAGGACATATGTTTCGGAATCATATGTGCTCTTAATCGGAAGCTTTACATAATACGGCTCGAAAAGCTCGGGAATGCTTACCTGAGGAACAATGTAATATTTACCGTCATCCGCACAGCTCGAATCAAGCTCATATTTGTATTGATTTAAAAGAGCGGCTGTCATTTCGCTTTCTGCTTCAAACGCCATTATTTCTGTAACGGTGTTTTTCATATCAACAAACACTGCTTTCCGCTTTCCGTCATCTCCGGTCTTGATTACCGCAAGACGGAGTTGAATTCCCGTCGGCTTGATTTTATAATCGAGATCTCCCGCTGATTCATTTTCATATGAACATATCGAAAGTCTGTCGTTCTCGAAGGCTCCGTCTGCCGACAAGCCTTCCGGATATAACCTTATACCAAAGCTGCTTTCGGCAATTTCTTTATCGTTTTGCGCCTTTACCTCAGCTTTAATAAATACGGGCTGTTCGTTCACTGCTTTCGCGGCGGGTGAATTATTGACAAGTGTTATTTTATAATGTGTTTCATCGAGCTTATCAAGATTTCCTGTAACTTCTCCGTCAATATCGCCAAGCGTCACTGTCTTAGGCGGCATTAATAAGTCACAGATCTCAAAGAATACCTCATATGTGAGAGCATCGCCCATTATCATATCGGCAATCATCATGCTTGAATATGACTTCATGTCGGGGAAATCTATATAAGGTTCTCCCACAAGCTCAAAACGGACGTTGTTTGTAAAAGATCCGCCTTCGCCTGTGAATCTGAAAACGACAGTGCCGATATCGGTCTTACTTGATGATCCTTCGGCAAAGACAAGCGCGCCCATATAATTGCCCGCAAGTGAGGTTCCTTCTATCTCGATCGGAGGCCCTCCGCTTGTAATTGCTATCTGCGCTGACAGATCAGGACGGTCTGTTTCTTCGCCCGTTTCTTTAACCTCAGCCATCCGTGCGTATACTATCACAGGCGGCTTACCGTAGGCTATCCTGTTTCCGAAGTCCTTTCTTATGTACATTTTATATGATGAGTTCTTGCCATTACGATTTGAAGCTTCACCACTGCCGCCTTCTGCGGCCGCTCCCGCCGCTCCGATTGCGGCGGCAGCTCCGAGTATGCCGACAACTATCGCCGCGGGAACTGGCGTACTGGTCTCGCCGGGAGCCGTGCCTGCTATTCCGCCTATGACCATATTCTTATCACCATATTTCCATGAATAAAAGTGATATATCTTAATTGTCTTGTAATCCATCTCGCTCATTGTTTCCTGAGAAAATAGATTCAAGCTTGCATTCTGTGCGCAGTAAATATCTACTTCTATCGACAGTATATCTCCATCATAGATTCCGTAGGGCGCGAGACCGGTTATGGCACCCTCATATTTATCCAATCCGGAAACAGGGTTTAATGTAACATTAAGCGGGCTGAGCCGATCTGACAGGCGGGAAACGTTTGCAATTTCCTTTCCGTCAAAGGTGATTTTTCCCGCGTTGTAAACATTTGTTTTACTGATCATTGTAAAAGATACATATTTAAGCATTGAAGCGAGATAATCGTATATTTCCATATCGAAAGAAATATTAATTTCTCCCTGTTCGCGGTATTGCTTGGCGGGATTGCCGATAATTGCTCTCATATATGCATGCTCTCCCTTGAGCAGGCCTTTTTGTTCATCCGTACCATAGGAAAATCCGTCGCCGGTGTAATTATATTTATAATTGACGCTATTTTTATTTGCGGTGTAGCTCATAACAGTGTTGTCGTCGCTGCTTGACGAATAATAACCGGAAAGCTCATTGCTATAATCCACTACAACACTTTGCTGATATGTCCAATAACCTGCCCATTCGTCGTCAGAGGAATTGGCGGAGGCGTTCAACGCAAAAAAGACAGAACAAAATGATAACGAAAGCACCGCAAGCATTATACGGGCTAACATTCTCCGCTGTTTCATGATGCAGGCACCTCCTTTTTACTTTTGCGAATAATATAAAGTACGATTCCTGCGGCAAGAACTGCAAAGCCAACGCAATATGGCGTATATGCCCATGGTATAACGGATAATACCACCGAGGCTGCGAATCCGGCCGTTAATCCGGATATGACTCGTTCTACTGCATCGGTATTAACAGTTCTGAGTGTATTTTGCTTTTTTGACAGAAGTGAAGTAATCATATTTCGCATAAAACTCCCGCTTGTGTTTTTCAGAGCACGCAGCGACAGCAGCAGCCCTGAAATTCCGACTGCGCTTTGCCACAGCGAAGCATAACCTGCCATAAAGTTATACGCAATCAGCGCAAAGCCTGCGCCGACAAGGAAATATCCGTTCAGAGCGGCTTTTTTGAATTGAAATGAAGCAAAAAATAGTTTTAGGTTACTGCCTATCCCTTTCATATTTCCGTTAAAAAGCGAAACGAACAGAGCCGCGAACATACCTTTGCCTATTATGCCGCCAATCGCGCCTAAAATGCCGCCGCTCAGCCCGCCTTGCGCAAATATAAGTGCCGATAGAAACTTTATTGGAGCGGGATTGATTCCGAGCGAAAGCAGTATCGGGAAAATAAGCCATAAAGCCGCAAGCACAACTGCGGGAATAAGTGCTTTTTTATTTTTAAATATTGCCGCAAAGCCTTTAATGGTTCTGCCGATGCCTCCAAAAAGAACTTTTATGGGATCAAGTATTTCGTTTGCTTTAAATATTGGTGACAGGCCTCCCGAAAGCGTTAGTTCTCCTGCAAGATCGGATGCCATGACAGTGTTTCCAAGTGAAGAAGTAATATCTGTAGTCAATTTTAAAGTTGTTGAAGTTTGATTTTTTTGTTGCGGAGTTGATTGCTTAGCGGCTTTTGGTGCAGCTAAATCTGTTGGTACGGCGGTTCCGCAGGACGAACAGAATTTTTCATCATCCGTCAGCGTATTGCCGCATTTCGTACAATATCTGGACATTCGGATCCTCCTTAAAAATTATTTGAATAACAGTGATTTGCAAAAACAGCAATAATTTTCTCTTATATCGTTCTTTTTGCCGCAAATATTACAGAAAATATAACTGTCATGCGACTTATCATATTTTTCATATGTTGAAAACGAGGGATGATAACGGACATAATCACCTATATTTAAATAATCATACCATTCCCGGTTATTTTGAATACGAATTTTCTTTTTACTTCCGTCAGCACCTTGTAAATATACAGTGTATTCCATATAGTGGACAAGATGTTCGTCGTCTCCGTAATTTTCGGTTTTGGTTTTTCTCTTTTCAGTTTTATTGACAACACGCCCATCCCATATCGGCTTTTTCATATTATTAACGCGCACCAGACTAATAACAATCATCATTAAGGCTAATCCACACCCTATCAGAATTGCTGTTCCCGGTTCGAGTTCATCAGACGCAAAACCGGCAATAGTAAAGCCGATGATAAAAAGCGCGGATAAAATAACGGCAAATATAACGGCATGCTTTTTATGTTTACCGGCTATGCGTATAATTTCGGGTTTGTTACAAGCGTCCGACCAGCCAACAAGAGTCCTTTGAGCGGGTTTATTTGTTTGTTCTTGATTTGTGTTTTCCGCGCCTGTGGTGGATTTGTGTGTTAAGCCTGCACCGCAGTTAGAGCAAAAATTTGAGTTGTCATTTTCATTCAGCTGCGCTCCGCAGTTGCTGCAGAATTTGCTCATGACATTGCACTCCTTATTGTAAATTATATTGAAAAAGCGATTGATTATTCAGCTATCATATAAAAGCATTTTATTATTGTTTTTTATTACCGCATTTGCTGCAGAAATTATCCTCGTTCCATTTTCCGCATCCGCACTGCCACGAAGGATCCCCAATATTCCAGCTCTTTTGATAATATTCTTCAATCCTGTCATCGTAATCGGTTGTGTTTTCCATTAACCATGCTAAAGTTACCCGATTTTTGTCTGTTTCCGCGTCGTTTTCATACGGCGGTTTCTTTTTAAATTTATTGTGTGCAGCGCTCGTCATACGGCTTTCATTATGTTTTTTAGAGCTTTTATTCATAACTGCTATCAACAACACTCCCAATCCGATCATGACGAAGGTTCCGATATTCAAAGGCTTGGCATACAGAGAATTTATCCAAGGTGCAAATTTAAAATAGTGCACCTCGTTGTCGTGCTTAACGTTGATTGCCGATCCTCTTACGGTCTGATGTCCGCTGTATTCTTTTCCGTCAGCATAAAACGTATAATCAACCGACCATTCATATTGATTGGAGGGCGCACTGTCCAGGGATCCGCCAAACCTGTCAGTATGTACGGTGGCCGGTGATGTATTTCCAAAGTAATATAGAGATACATCAGCCACCGCAATGATAATAAGAGCAGTTCCTATAAGAGATATAAATATCCGCCAGAAAATTTTTGAAGCCATGGATTGATTTTTTTTATATTGAGCCATCATTTATCTCCGGTAAAGAATTATTATAAACGGTAAAATTGCCGCGTCTATAAACAATAATAATTTCATTCGTCTTTAGCGAGTTTTTTTCTTAACGAAAGTACCTTTTTCATTTTTCTGAACATATTGATTTCATTATCAGTCAGCTTGTTAATATTTACCGATGATGCTTTTTGCCACTCACAGGAAATGAAGCTTACTTTATCCGCAAAGTCAGCGGCGCTCTCTTTTTGTTCAAAATGAGTGGAAACGGCGTTGTATTTCTCGGAAAGCTCTACCATTTTTTCGGGATTGTCAAAAAGAGGGCAGGGCGTAAGCGGATTATCGGAAAATGGCTGTCCGCGGCGGAACGCTCGTAAAAATGGCGACTGCAACGCTTCCTGCAGCGTCATTTTATTTATGTTTGAGTCGGAATAATGGCAAAAAGCGCAGGGTTCGACATCTCCCGCGGCATTTATATGCAGATATCCGCTTCCTCCGCCGACGCAACCGAATACCTTATGTCCGTTATTAAAAAGATCGATTATAGTAAATGAATGACGGTCTGAATACTCATTAAATCGTTCCCGGACAAATTCACGTTCATCAGCGTTGAGAACAAGCGACATATCGGCATTTTTTCCTATCGGTCTGTATCCGAAGGCCCAGCCGAACCACGCTCCGTTATCACGCAAGAAATCAAGAAATCCATCGCTTGTGATCAGCTTGTAGTTATTTTTGTGATAGCATAAAGAAAACGCATAAGCAATTTTATTTTCTTTTAATATATGCATCGCGCGTATGATTTTTTGATACGCGCCTTTTCCGCGTCGGAAATCGGTCTCTTCCTCATAGCCCTCAATGCTGATAAAAAGAGTAATGTTGCCTGCGTGTTTAATCTCGTTTGCCAGCTTATCATCGACTAATGTGCCATTTGTAAATATGCCGAAGAAAAGCTTTTTATGTTTTCGCGCAAGCTCAATCAGCTCGGCCTTACGCATGAGAGGCTCGCCGCCCGTATACAGAATATCAAGCGCTCCGAGCTGTTCCGCTTCCGTTAAAAGTAAATCAAGCCTTTCGTAAGAAATACCGTCTGTATGTTCGTAATCCCCCGCCCAGCATCCCTTGCAATGCATGTTGCAAGCGTTTGTCGGATCGATAAGTATATCTCTTGGTATGCCGCATTCAAAACGGCGGCTGTTTAGTATTTCGGTAAACGTATGAAAATGTCCTACTTTTGCAAAAGCAAAAACGCTTTTTGCGCCGAAAAACTGTGCGCACCGCAAAGCATAGTCTTTTGGATGCGGAAAAGCCGGTATCTTTTCATATTTACCGTTAATAAGCAGTTTTCTCATTTATTTTTTTGTTATTATGGTTTTTTGCGGTATAAGCGCATCTACGGCTATTTCACCCGCTTCGTTAACATTGAGTGAATATATCTCAAGACCCGGAACGCAGGAATAAAGCTTATTAAAATATCCGGCATTATCTTCGAGCATCTGAGGCGAAATCGTATTGATCAAACCGGCTTCCAGTTCATCGGTATCCAGGGTAAGAGAGTTGTTTTCTATATGTATGCTGCCCTTTGAATAAAGGTTTACTTTCTCAAACAGCGGAAACGGTATTTTTGTGGAAAGCTCAGGATACAGCTCGTTAACCGCTTTTCTCAGATATAGGGTGCCGGAGGCCTCAATTTTTCCGTCGCTTCCTACTTTGATCTGCTGATTTGAAAACCAATAAAAAGCCGGTGCCACTTCATTTAAAAACGCGGTCGCTTCTTCAGAGGTAAGAGTGAATGTTTTGCGTTCATAATCAGATTGCTCCCATGTATAATCATTAATATTTAATTTTTCACCGGATTCTTTCAACTTTTTAGTATATTCGCGAAGCTCATCGCTTGTCATTCCATTAAAAGTAATATTCAATCCGATTTTATTTACAGCGCTTTGATAGTTTTCTTCAGTATACGTAATTCCGAGATTTTTTGGATTTAAAAAGTCAGGCAAGGAACTTAAAATTATGACGGCGGAAGCCACGATTGCGACAACAGCAATTAATGCTATCCAGAGACCAACATGTTTTTTCTTTTTATGCGGATATTGTGTATACATTTTTCCATGATCCTCGTATAATGAATTTACAGTGCTTTTGGCAAGAACACCGTATAAAAACTTGACAGATGAATTTAAAGGAAGATTTATTATGAAAGCAGTCTGCATATCAGGAAGCCCAAGATTCAATGGAAGCACATCGCTAATTATAAAAGAAATTATGAGGGCTTTAGAAGCTCACGATATACAAATACATTTATACAGATTGAACGATTTGAATATTTCATATTGCAGTGGTTGTAAATCCTGTGATATTACCGGGGAATGTATTTATAAGGACGATGTACAAAAAGTCATTCATGATATATATGACGCCCAGCTTGTGATTGTTGCATCGCCTTCTTACTGGGGAGACGTAACCGGACAGATGAAGGTTTTTATTGACAGGTGCACACCGTACAGCAACACTGATGCTGCCAGACTTCCGGTTTCATCTGAAGTTAAAGGCGTTGCCGTTGCGGTAAGAGCAGGCGTCAACAAACAGGAAAACATGAATCTTGTGCATACCATAGAACATTTTTTGGGTCATCTTGATATTCCTCTTACTTCATATTTTACAGTCGAGGGAATCGATTCCGAAAAGGAATTACTGCATCGTCCGGATATCCTCGCGGATGCATATTCTTTCGGCGAAAAGCTTTTTCGGTTATTGGATTGATTTTTTCCATTATTTCTTGATATGTCGCCTTTTATTAATTATATCAGAAGTAAAGCATTCTTTCCATATTGACAATCAAAATGGCAATGCCAATAATTGTGGCAATGACCGGATTTTAAGCTTAATATTACATCAATGACATATTCAGGTTATATAACAATAAGATCACAAGTTAATTCCATTATTTTAAAAAAAGCCCGGCTCCTGATATGAGAAGCCGGGGCATTGAATCGTGATTTATTTTGTTATTGTGACTTTTTTAAGATTGCGGGGTTCATCGGGATTACGGCCCTTCAATGCGGCGAGCTTGCACGCGAAGAGCTGTGCGAAGACAGCGTTGAAGAAAACGCTTACCGCGTCGGTTCCGAGATTTGGCATCTTAATAGAAAGCTCTCTGCCTTCACAAAGCACGGGATCGTCTGATATAAGCAATACTTCGGCTCCGGCATTCTCGAGTTTATAAAGCATTTCTACCGCATCCTTGTAAACCGGTCCTTTATCGGCATAAAGAATAGCAATCGTATTTGCCTCTACCTGAGCAAACGGACCGTGGTGGAAGTCGCTGACAGCCGCACCCTTCATTTTTACATAATTGGTTTCCTGGAGCTTAAGCGCGTTTTCAAGTGCGATCGGATAATTATAGCCTCTGCCGAGTGTAAAGCCTTCGGTCATGAAGCGGTAACGCGTTATTATGGAATCAATTTTCTCGGAAAGAGTATCGATGAATTCATTAAGAGTTCCAGGAACAGCTTCAAGTGCGTCGGAAAGCTCCTCGTTCTTCGACCATTCTGCAACAAGCAGCGCGAGAACATACATCTGAGCGGTAAATGTTTTTGTCGCGGCGACGCTCTTTTCAGGACCGGCATTGCAGAATAGGTGATAATCCGCGGCTTTTGCCATAGGTGACGCCTCATCGTTGGTAACGGCAACGGTTATGGCGCCGCATTTCTTGCCTCTTTCCATAACAGCGAGCGCGTCGGCTGCTTTTCCTGACTGAGAAACGCCGAACACAATGGAATCTTTCAGACAGAGCTTTCCATCATAAGCTGTTATTACAGAAGGAGTGGCCAGTGCGGAAGGGACGCCGACATAAGTACCGAGAAGGTACTGTGTGTATATAGAAGCATGATCGGAAGTGCCGCGTGCGGCAAAATAGCAATATCTGATGTCGCGTTTTGCGATCTCTGTGCATAATGCCTTAATTGTGGATTCGTTTGTTTTTTTGATCGTCGCCAGCGCCTTGGGCTGTTCGAAGATTTCCTTTTGCATTAAAGTCATTTTAATGCCTCCTTGATGATTATGATTTATGTTATTAACGCGGTGATTGAATATTCACCGCTATATGAGAGAAAAGGCTTTGATGTTCGGGCTTATCTCTCACATAAAATAACTGCTATGATGATCGTTATGCTTCGTAGAACAAATCTTATTTACTTTATAAAAATACCGGGATATATAATGATTATTGAGATTAAAAAGCTCCAGAGCCGAAATTATTCTTATTTTATAATAAATCCTTTTTAAAGCCCAACCGTTTTCTGATTTTAAAAATATAAAACGGAATAAATAGAGTAAAGAATATATCTATCAGAACGAAACCGATGTTGGCAAATAGAAAGAAAGCAACCTTCATCTCGACAAGATCCTCCGGAAGGGAAAAGATCTTTGTAGTAAATAAATACAAGAGAAGCATGGAGGTATTAAAGGCGCTTAACTTGAGTATCCACGATAATACCACATTAAGCTTTTCAACATGCTTTTTATATATTGGATACCAGCCCATAAAAAACGCAAACATAAAAGCAGGCGATTTTTGAGGAAGAATTAAAAATGACAGCACGGATATACAGAAGAATACCGAAAAAGCCATCTTATCATCTGTTTCAATCGTTACAAAAAGAATCAACAGACTGGTATAAGCCGCCAGAGAAATATCGAGAGTGGTAATGACGGAGCCGATGGCCAGCAGAGCGACTCCGATTGCGGTGAGCAGCGCGCCGTAAGCAATTCGTCTTGTCTTGTTTTTCATATTTATTGTTCTAGTCTGATCAGCAACAGCTTATAAGGTCGCCGCCGCAGCATTCGCATAAACAGTCTGCACATAAAAGCCCGGAGCACATATCACATGCGGAGCATGTCGACATGCTCGGGCGGTTGGTGTTGTAGTTGCCATAACGTTTTTGCGCATTCTTCAGCTCGTTATATGCCGCCGCGTATTCACCGTTTGTCGGTTCTGCGTTGTAGGCAGTCCGAAAGCTCTCTGCAGCGTTGTTATACTGTCCGCTTTGGCGGTATATAATACCTTTGAGATAATACCATTCGGCATTGCGGGACGTTGTGGAAAATGAATTCAACAACACATCTGCTTCACTGAATCTGCCGGCGGCAATCAGCTCTCTGATCCGTGAGAATTCGCCGCCGGAATATGATGAATTGCTGTTCGAAGAAGAGCCGGCAGACGAACCGGAAAACGTGGAATAATGCGAAGAAAATGAGCGCTGCTTTTGAATTTCATCATAAGCCGCATTTATTTCCTTCATTTTTTCTGCCGCGAGATCGCCAAGCGGATTGTCGTGGTAATTATCAGGATGATATTTTTTAGCGAGATCACGGTATGCTTTTTTGATTTCGTCGTCGGTGGCGTTGTATGAAACGCCGAGGACCTTGTACGGGTCGGTCATGTATTCAAGCCTTTCGGTTTTGAGAGTTGCTTTTCGTATTTTTTAATTATATTTCCGAATACGGATGAAAGTCCGAGAGAAGTGATGTTTTCAATAATCGGGAGATATTCTGAATCGCGGGGAAGCAGTGAAACGGCGGCGTCGATGCGGGATATATATATGCTTTGCGCTGTGTCTATATCCTCAAAAGCAGAAAAAGCATCCGTGACGGAGCCATATTTATTGAGCAGGGGATTAAACGAACCATGCCTTTCATCCTTTGAAAGGTCATCTGCCGCGTCGGCTGTATATATAAATCTTCCGACGAACGAGCCGATCTCGGAGGCGATGAGTTTCTCGTTCCCTTCAAGACCGAAAGAAAAAATTTCGGAAAGAATATCGCCGGAAACGGCGCATAATTTGTCAAGAGATGCACAATCAGAGCTTTCCATAAGAGAAAGAGAGCTTATACGAGAATCGACGAAATCGGAAAGAGATGAAATAAGCGGGTCTTTTTTCTTAATGCGCCTGAGCTTTGCCCTGCAAAACGCGGCTGTCGGAAAAAGAAACAGCTTTTTAAAAAACGGCTGATCACGGTCATTGATATCGTCGAAAATTTTATATGCCGTGAGTATAAATCCGGCTTTTGCGGAGAAGTCGAGTGAATCGCCTGATTTTGAAGCAGCTGACGGACGCTTTTTCATCGGATGCACGGCACAGCGCTCTTTGCCGATTTCAAATCGTTCGCCAAGCAGTGAAGCACGGACGAGCGCAAGAAAAACGAAGTCATAACTTAATGACGAGGTCATAAGAGGCGAAACAGCGGATGAAACCGAATGACATAGTCCGCAATATACCGCTTTATATAATTCGTGATGTTTTACAAGCAGATCGCCGACAGCTGGTTTTACATACCCGAACATTTTTGCCTTTATGCCTTTCTATCACATCATTATAATACCCTGCGGGTTTTAATGCAATATTTTTTTGTTAACAGAGTCATATAAGATTGTAAAATTTAGATATTTCGGCTTCGTTTGAGAGCATTTCGCTTTGCAGCGATTTCACAAGAGAATCAGATAAAGCGTCGTCGGTGAGGAGCATTTCAAGCTTTTCCGAAAGATCGGTTTCCTCAAATGAGGATATCAGCCCGAGTTTTCCGCTACGTAGCTGTTCGGCTGCCGAAAGATAATCACATACTACAATAGGCTTTGACAGAATTTTTGCTTCTTCCACAGAAATCGGTTTTCCCTCAAATCTTGAAGGTTGGGCGTACACATCGCATTTTTTTATAAACGGATATGGGTTGGGATATGCTCCCATAAAGACGAAGCTGTCCGCGACGCCGTATTCCTCCGCGAGCAGAGACAGATTCTTTTTATATTCGTTATCACCTTCGCCTATCACATACCATTTTGCATCTATACCGTCGGTACGCAGATGCTTCAATGCGCGGATGGCAAGATCAAATCCCTTTTGAAAAGTTATTCTACCTACGGATAAGATGCGTTTTCCCTGATAATCAGGGTCGGGAAATATGGCCGGTTCGTCCGCCATTATTTTTATTGCGGAAGGAGAATTGATATTTTCGATAACAACGCATTTTCCGGACAGCTCTGGAAGAGACTTTTTTAATGCGTCGTCCACCGTGGACGAAACGTTTACAATTGAGTCGCATCTTTTAAAGTATGGCAGATATATCGAATCGTCTCTTTTCGGATGAGCATAGTCGAAATGCATCCATGTTATATATTTATCGGCTTTTACTTTATCGAGCATATAAAACATAGTCCTGTCGCCCCAGTAAGCCACGGCAACATCGAATTTTTCATCGATTGCCGGAAGATAATCCATAAGTCGTATCCAGAGACGGGTGGCGTCGGATGAAACATTTTCAGGATGAAGCATAATTTTTATATAATATGGAAGTACGGTAAAAGCTGTAAACGGATTTTTCCTTATGAAGGTATTATAAATATTACCACGTGCGTTTTTACCGGATTGTAAGAAATGATCACCATAATTATTTATTTCTATGATCTTAAGCTTATTAGGAAGGAGCTTTAAAAAAGGTCCTTTCTTTTTTGCCAGAAGGAGAGTCGCGTCGTATTTATCAAAATCGAATGTGTTTATAAACGAGACAAAGCTTTTTTCCGTTCCGGCGCAATTCATAGTGATGCCTATGAAGAGTATTTTCTTTTTCATTGATTATCATCCTTGTCTGAAACGTATTTATGGCGTCCGGCTTTCCAGAAACGGGCGCCAGCAAGAGTGACGGCGAAGCCTGCGGCCGCGACTGCGATCCAGCTGTATACTGCCGCGTTCCATCCGTAAGCGGAGGATATTTTTCCTATTGTAACGCCGGAAACGGCGCTTGCGGCATACGAGCATGCGTCGAGAAAGCCGGTAATGCTTGAAGATCGTCCAACGGAAGAAAATTCAAGCGGAATATAAGTAAGAAACATTGTATTGGCTCCGAGCATGGCTGATGTTGAAATCGCAATAAGAATGACCGTTAAAACAGGGCCGAATGAACCGACAAGACATAACAGCGCAAATGACGCGGCACTGATCCCAAAAAGCAGAGCGGATGTTGTCATTTCGTTATTGAAATACCTGTTGTTCAGTTTTATCGCAATATACGCGCCCGGCAGATTTATTATCGGCAGAATGACAGAAATAAGAGAAGCGGAGGACGGAGAAAGCGAAAAGCTGTCCGAAATAAGAGAAGGAACCCAAAGAGTTACTCCGTCCTTCAAAACGCCGTTGAATAATATTGAAAGTATGGTAAAAACCAACCCTGTTGATGCGATCAGTGTGAAAAGCCCCGGCGTTTGGTCGGAAGCCCCGGATATATTATCGCCGTTTCTGGTTTTGCTGTTGTCGTGAGAAATGCGTTCCGGTTTTAATACGGATGCCGAACGGTAAAAAATTAAAAACCATACGATGGAAAAGGCGATAAGAAGTGAGCCGCATGCATAGAATACCGAGTTCCATCCGTATGCGGATAATAAAAGCGAGCTTAAAAGATAACTGAGCACCGTACCGGCGGGGATCGTCGCGGAAATGTTTATAGCTACTTTGGATTTGACGCTGCCTGTCAGATATTCGGCAATGCATTTCACAATAGGAGCCCAAAGCATCGAGCTGAAATATCCGGCGAGGCACCAGAAACCCAGTATAAAGTATTTTGAAGATGGGAAAGAAGAGGACAATCCGACACAGATATTACATATGCCTGAAAAAAACAATCCTATTCCTATCATCGCGCCGGGATCTGTTCTGTCGCCGAGGAATCCGTTTATAAACTGACCTATACCGTAGAAAATCAAGAATCCGGTGCCGGTAAGGCCGGCAAACGCCGAATTGAAAACACCTTCAGCCGCCATGGCCGGTATACATGCTGAAAAATCAAGCCTCCCTATATAGCTGACGCAGTATGAGATGCAGAGCATCACACCGAGTATCGTGGCCTGTTTTCTTTTTTCGGGAGAAATAGCGGAATCGGTTTGTGATAATAAAGACATTGATTTTCAATATACCTTTACGGGCATCATATTTTTATACTATAAATATAGCTTAATAAAAACTATGAAGTTATATAATTCTCGACGATTGAGGTTGCAATTTTTCTTTCGCTATTATATAATAGATTAATGAAAATGTAAAGTCATTTCGCTATTTTGATATGAAGGAGTTAATTCCGGAGGATGGGAATTATACATGAACAAAATGAAATACTTTATCAGCGCCGATATAGAAGGCACCTGCGGTGCTACCGCGTGGACAGAAACTGAATACGGAGATAAACCGTATGATTATCTTCAGTCACAGATGATTCGCGAAGTCTCGGCTGTTTGTGAGGCAATTAACGCTAAGCGCGCCGAATCAGAAATTATTGTCAGAGATTCTCATGACAGCGCCCGCAATCTTGACCCTATGAGCTTACCGCAAAACGCGAAAATAATCCGCGGATGGTCAGGTGATCCTTATAAAATGATGACAGGCGTGGATATTTTCCGTCCGGACGGAGTATTTTACACGGGATATCACGCTCCCGCGGGAACAAGTGGAAATCCGTTGGCGCATACGATGAACACCCGAAATTTCATTGTTAAACTCAACGGCGATATCATGAGCGAATTCATGCTCAATACATATACAGCGGCATATTTCGGAGTGCCGGTGCTTTTCATAAGCGGTGATGAAACGATATGTTCATTAGCTAAAAAGCTGGTTCCTGCTATTACCGCCGTTCCTCTCAATAAAGGACTTGGCAATGCTTCGATATCCGTCAATCCGAAAACCGCTCTTGAAATGATTAAAAACGGAGTTGCCTCCGCACTTGAGGCTGATTACGGCAGATGCTTCCCGAATATACCGGATAAATTTACGGTGGAGACGACATATCGCGAGCATTACCGCGCTTTAAATGCGTCATATTTCCCCGGAGCAATAAAATCTGGAGAATACAGTGTCGAATATTCCGCTCATGATTATCTTGATGTGCTTCGCTTTTTCCTGTTTACCCTGTAACTTTAATGTCTTTACCGGACTGCCGCAATTTCTCAATGCCGGAAACGGCAAAACTCAGCTATGATGGAAAGGACATGCCATTCTAATGAAAAGAAGCAAGATTAAAATATCAATTATCCTTGCCGCCGTCATATGCTTGTGCTTTTTATTTGTTATCTGTGCGTCTGCTGATGTCGGAAACTTCAACGATTGGGGCGACGGAGGAGGAAGCGATTGGGGCGGTGACTGGAGCGGCGGCGGAGACAGCTTTATTACCGATATGTTTTGGAACACCGGCTCCGGTGGAAATGGGATTTCGGTAATAGGTATTATTATCTTCGTTGTCGTTGTATTTGTTATTATAAAAAGATCAAAAGGCAATACGAGGACGGGAACATTTACCCCGGGCACTCCCGTACAGATGATGCCCAGCCTTCCGGTAAACAGAAACGACGCCATAGAGGCCGAGATTAAACAAAAGGATCCTGAATTCACAAGCGAAAAAGCCGTCGGATACGCCAACGAAGTTTTTGTCAAGCTTCAGGAGGCATGGACAAAGCGCGACTGGCATATAGTAAGGGTTTTTGAATCTGAAGCTTTGTTCAACGTACACAACGCGCAGCTTGATGAATATAAGCGCAACAAACAGACAAACGTTATCGAACGCGTATGCGTAAACAACAGTTACCTGTGCGGATATCAGAATGACGGTACGAAGGAACGGCTTGACATATTCCTCGAGGCCGCAATGAACGATTATCTTACAGATGATCTGACCGGCAAGGTAGTTAAGGGCAACAAAGATACTCGTTACACAATGAGATACAAGCTTGAATTTATTCGCTCCAGCGGAGTAAAAACATCTGTATCGCAGCAGACGACGACAAATTGTCCGAATTGCGGCGCTCCGACCGAAATAACAAGCTCAGGTCAATGTGAATATTGCCATTCGGTCATTACAACAGGCGATCACGGATGGGTATTGAACCGTATGGAACGCGTCAGATAAAATGAAATAATTCAAAACAAAACAGAAAAGCAAAATCGGTTGATTATAATAATTATGAAAGGGCAGAGCAGAAAAAATGGGATTAATCAAAGCCGCGATTTCGAGCATCGGAAGTGTATTCGGAGATCAATGGCTTGACGCAGTGAAATGCGAAGACCTCGGAAACGAAATACTAATGAAGCGCAAAATCGATCAAAAGGGAAGAAGTATTATCTCCAAAGGCAGCAGAATAATAGTAAATCCCGGACAAATAGCTCTTATAGTAGATAACGGAGCTGTAAAGGATGCAACAGCTGAGCCGGGAGCATTCACATTTGACGATTCCACCTCCCCGAGCTTTTTCGGAGGAGATTTCGGACCTGTCTTTAAAGAAATGTGGGAAAGATTCAAGTTCGGCGGAGCAATTTCAAAACAACAGGCCGTTTATTTCTTTAACGCGAAGGAAATTCTCGATAATAAATTCGGAACTGCTACGCCGATTCCATATTCAGACTGGGGGCATCCTACGTTCAATCCGAGAACTCAGTCGCTTTACGGAATGGCCGTCAATATCCGCATGTACGGAAAATACACATTTAAAATAAACAATCCCTTTGAGTTGTTGAGGAAAATCGCCGGAAACGCAGAGACATATTCCAAATCAGAGCTTGTCGATCAGATGACCAGCGAATTTCTCGCCTCGATGCAAAGTACGCTTAATTTGCTCGGTACGGCGGAGAATAAAATACCGGCGCTCGATCTCCCCAGCAAGAGCGAGCAGATCGTCAACAGCATGCATGAAAAAAGCTTTGACGAAGCGATTAAAGCGCGCGGTATCGAGATAGTGTCAGTCGCTGTGCAAAGCGTGTCCTTCGATGATGAGTCCAAGAAGAAAATCGATCAGTACGAGCTTTCGGATCCTCTTTCCCAGAGCGCTTATCTTGCTCATTCTCAGGGCGAAGCTCTCAAAAATGCCGCTTCAAATCCGTCCGGCGGCGGGAGCACAATGATGGGGATGGGAATCGGTTTCGGAGCAATGGGCGTCAATCCGATGTCTACAATGCAGCAGGGATCGCAGAACCAGATGCAGACCGGAGAGCAGATCGCGGCTGCGCTGAAGTCAAATGAAACGGCTTCATCATCCGCCGCCGACACCTGGAAATGTATCTGCGGAGCCGAAAGTAAAGGTAAATTTTGTACTCAATGCGGTGCAAAGCGTCCTGAATCTAAAATCGGGAAAACTTGGAAATGCGCCTGCGGAGCCGAAAACAGCGGTAAATTCTGCAGCGAATGCGGAGCCAAAATGCCGCCCGAAAAGCTCAAATGTTCTAAATGCGGTGCGGAGCTTGAACCGGGGACGAAATTCTGCCCGGAATGCGGCGCAAAAGCGTAAATACAGAAAGTGAATTTAAATATGAACGTATATAAAATCAAATCAAAGGCAGAGCCGTGCTTTTGCGGTGTTGAAAAAGCATACATTGATAATTCAGTCTGGGACAGGGATTACCGCCCTCTGACATACGCTCAGATAATCCTTGTTCCCGATGATGCTTTTTATATAAAACTGACCTGCCATGAGTCAAATCCGCTCAGCAGATATACAAAGTTTTATGATCCCGTTTACACCGACAGCTGTATGGAGTTTTTCGCGAATTTCGCTCCTGAAAAATCAAAGCTGTTTATTAACTGTGAAATGAATTCGCTCGGCACCTCGCTTATAGGCGTAGGCGAAGAAAGACATAACAGAAAAAAGCTGTCAGAGTTTACAGACATTCTTCCACAGGTAGAAGCCGTGCGCGAAGATGACCGTTGGTCTGTCACGATGAGATTCGAGCTTGAGACAATTTATAAAATATACGGTAAAATTGATTTTACGCCCGGATATGAATTTAAAGGCAATTTGTACAAATGCGGCGATGACACTCCCGTGCTTCATCATTTAATGTGGAATCCGGTTGAAACAGAAAAGCCGGATTTTCACAGACCGGATTTCTTCGGTGAACTCATAATAGAGTAAACATAAGGCGGCTTTGTGAAAAATCCCAAAGCCGCCATAATTAAAACAAGAAAGGTAAGAATAATGAACGGAAACTATAATTTCGGCGGTTCATATGCGAAAAAGCCGATTAATTTCGATAAAGAAAAATTCAAAAAAATAGCAATCACTGTTGTGATCGTGGTGCTTGCTCTGATATTGCTCTCAACATGCTGGTATACAGTAAAGGATTATCAGGGGGCAGTCATTACCACATTCGGAAAAGCCACTGGGACCGCTTCGGCCGGAATACATTTCAAGTTGCCGTTTGGCATCCAGAAGGTAAAGCTTGTCGATGTCAACAATATCAAAAAAATAGAAATCGGGTACTCAAGCAGCGGTGAAGCTGTCGAATCCGAAAGTAAAATGATAACAGGCGATTATAATATAGTAAATGTCGATTTTGTAGTCGAATACAAAATATCCGATCCTGTTAAGTTTTTATTTGCTTCAAAACAGCCTGAGTTGATTCTCAAAAATCTTTCACAAAGTCAGATAAGAAATGTCATTGGCTCATATAACGTAGACAGCGTTCTTACGGACAAAAAGCTTGAAATACAGCTGGAAATCAAAGACCTCATTACAGAAGAGCTGTCTAAATATGATATCGGACTTATTCTTCTTAATGTGCTTATTCAGGATGCTGAAGCTCCGACCGATGCTGTCAGTCAGGCATTTAAAAACGTGGAGGCGGCAAGACAGGGAATGGAGACCGCAATAAACGAAGCCAACGCATATCAGAATAAAATGATTCCGGAGGCAGAGGCCCAAGCTGACAAGCTTCTGCAGAATGCCCAGTATCTCAAAGAAAAGAGAATAAACGAAGCGCACGAGCAGGTTGCGATGTTTGAAGCTATGTACAGCGAGTATAACCTCAATCCCGATATAACACGTGCGAGAATGTATTACGAGGCAATCGAAACCGCGCTGCCCGGAGTTAAAATTATCATCAACACTTCCGACGGCAGCGATATATTCAAGTTCATGCCGCTAGAATGAATCATAAAAAAATAACACACACATGTGAACAATAAAAAGAAGAAAGGCATAATATACAAATGAAAACAAAGAATAAAGTCGGCATTACGATTCTTGCGGTGGCCATAATCGCCGGAATAATCGCTTTAATGAGCTTTTATACTGTAAATGAAAACGAATATGCCTGCGTGGTCAGGTTTTCGAAAATAATAAAAGTTGCCTCAGAATCCGGGATTTATTTCAAAGCACCTTTTCTTGACGAAGTAAGCATATATCCGAAGACAGTTATACTATACGATATTAAGCCGTCGGAGGTCTTGACTTCGGATAAAAAATCGATGATTGTGGATAGTTATATACTCTGGAAAATAACCGATCCCATACTCTTTTATAAAACTCTTCAGACAACCAACGAAGCCGAAGTCAGAATAGACAATACCACCTTTAACGCGCTTAAAACAACCATGGGTAATATAGAGCAAAACTCTGTAATTAACCAGGAAAATGCGGGTGAGCGCAACGAGCTTTATAAAAAGATCAACGATCAGGTGGCCGAATCCGCGAAGCAATACGGAATCGAAATTGTCGATGTAAAAATAAAACGGCTTGATCTTCCGAATGAAAACGAGGCCGCGGTATTCACCAGAATGATATCCGAAAGAAACCAGATGGCCGCAAAATATACTGCCGACGGTGAGAAGCAGGCTACGATGATCAAAAACGACGTAGATAAAAAAGTGAATATCACAATATCAAACGCAGAAGCTGAAGCTGCACGCATTGAAGCCGAGGGCGAAAATGAATATATGAAAATCCTTGCTGCCGCATATGATACGGACGATAAAAAAAGCTTTTATACATTCCTGCGTTCTATAGAAGCGCTTAAAGCGACGTTGAACGGCGAAAACAAAACGGTTATATTTGACGCCGACAGCGAGCTTGCTACGGTGCTTAAGGGGTATATCAAATAATTTCAGAAGGACTTCTTTACTTATGAAATCGCTATTTCGGCCGAGGGTTTCCGAGCTGAAACGTATTTTTACCGATATTCCGGTTCTTGATACCGACAGGCTTATTTTAAGAAAAATCTCGGTTACAGATGCCGCCGATATGTATGAATATTCAAAAAATCCAAATGTAACACGTTATCTTACATGGTCTCCGCATGAGGATGAAGAATACACAAGGCGTTATATAAAATATCTGCAGGGTCAATATATGTCCGGCGAATTTTACGACTGGGGACTTGAGCTCAAAGAAAACGGGAAAATGATAGGCACCTGCGGCTTTACGTCCATAAATGAACGTGACCGTTCCGCCGAAGTCGGATATGTGATCAACGAAAGCTATTGGCACAAAGGCTACGCGACAGAAGCGTTAAAAAAAGTCATTGCCTTTGGCTTTGACCATATGCTCCTTAAAAGGATAGAGGCAAAGCACATTGAAGGCAATGACATGTCGGCTTCCGTAATGAAAAAATGCGGTATGAAGCTTGACGGGATCCTGCGTGATTCCATGTATATAAAGGGCGAATATAAAACAATACATGTGTATTCGATCATCAGAGAAGAATATTTGTATAATGATATCCGCTGAAGCGGTGTTTTGTCCGCGAGTATACAGCAGTCAAACCCTTAAAAGATGTCAAAGTTTTTATGTTATCCGGGAAGCCGTCCGATATATAATACCTGAAAGCTCTTAAACATATCTATCGTATTTCTGAAAAAATTGTACAGCCGGCATGACACAAGGCATGCCGGCTGTGATTAATGTCCGTTTTACATATGAATTATTATTTATCTTTAAAAAACCTGTGACAATCAATAGTATAAAGATAACACAGATCGGATTCAAACCATGCGGCCACTTCGTCTGAAGTGTATTCCGGATCGTAGAAATACAGCGCCCCGCATGAACGGTCTTCGCATCTTCCGTTGATTACATCGTTGACAGCTTGTATGGTCGTCTCGTCCGGCACAAATGTAGTGTTGTAGAAATTGATTATTGTCGGATATTGCTTTTTTTGATGAAGCACATCTGAAACCGTATTTGGAAATTTATCGGATTTGACACGGTTTATTATTACCTCTGCGATTATCCGTTTATGTTCAAGTCCAAGATTGTCTACCTCACGCTGAACAACACAATACAACATACGCAATTCATCTTCACTTATGCATATTGATCCGCACATGACCGAATCCTCAACATAAGCGTCCACAGGAGACGAATAACCTGGCACAGACAGATAGTCGAGATCGGGAGAAATGTCGTCGGGTGTTGGATCAGATTTAAATACATTAGAATCACCATATGAGGTTACTTTGACACTCGGCGCTGTTTTATATGCCTTTTCTGCCAAAGTTGCTATATCTGCCGCAAATACCGTTGATATCAGATTAAACCAAAGTGCATATATAGTTATAATTATAACAGCAAATCCTGATATATAAGTTCGCATATCTCACCTCGGGCTTTTTTATGATTATACGGCCTTAAGTATGTGAATATACATAAAAATAAAATGCCGTATTGAAGTATATTATACAAAAATATCGGCTTTTGTCAAACTGATTAAAACAATAAAGAATAACCGCGCTTTTTGGCGAGGTTATGTAATTACATTAAAAGGAAAAATAATAATGCTGTAATACCTGTCATAAGTATTTTATAAAATAAATACAAGACAATTTAATATATATTGATATGTCTATTATCAATTGAATACATATCTGCGTTGAATCCAATATGAAGAACAAAAGAGAATAATATCGGTCATCGGCTTTGCGACGGCAAGAGGGATACCTATAAAATCACGGAATAATCTGAGGAATACGTAGCTTAGGCATACGAGAACGACTGCAAGAAGGGCATATTTCCATGAAGTTGTTCTTGCTTTTTTAGATGAATCGTTAAAAACAAGATTATTGTTGAGCATGTAATTAATTGTCGCGCTGATGATCCTTGCAAGTATTACAGAGATAAAAAGAGTGTTTATTAACGAATCAAAAACCAAAAGCAGGATATAATCGACAAAGAATGATATAATAGAAGCCGCGAGATATCTCAGAATCGGCAGCATGACTCTTACGGAATCTGCAATAGGTCTGTAATGAGACGAATAATGCTTTTCATCATACACCGTGTCGATTTCAATTTCCAGAAATTCAAAGCCCGCGCGTTTTGCGTCAAGAAGCATGTTCTGTTCGTATTCGAAACGGGATCCCTTAATACTCATCAGCCAGGGCAGCATAGAATAAGAAACCCCTCTGAGACCTGTCTGAGTATCGCTCACGCGTGTTCCGGTGGCAAGATGAAAAAAGGCGATAGTAAAGGAGTTTCCGAATTTATTTCTGAACGGAACTTTGCCTGTAAATTTCCTGCATCCAAGGATAAGATGATTCAGGTTATTCTTGACAAGAATGGCGACGGAGTTAATATCCTTGAGTTTATGCTGTCCGTCACAATCTGCAGTCACTATTCCGACACAACCTGGTATATTCTCATATATGTATTTGAATCCTGTTTTAAGCGCTTCGCCTTTTCCCCTGTTGACTTCATGGGTTAATATTGTGACGCCTCGCTCTCTTACTCCTTCAAAGACCGGATCGAATTCTGGCTTGCTTCCGTCGTTAACAACAAGAATATCATAATCAGTGTTTTCTTTAATTTCATCTATCAGCTTTAACAGTTTATTATCCGGTTCGTAAGAAGGTATCAGTATTATCATATAGGACCTCTGGTATGAATTAATGGTAAGTTGTTTTATGAGAAAGAGTCAAAATGAGAGTTATATAAAAATAATTATTAATTAATAATCGCGTTAATTGCATTTGAAAGGAATAAAAAAATGAAGAAGTTCATTATTTCTGCTGTCGCAACTGCCGCGGCATTATCGGCAATATCACTTATGTGTGATGGTTTGTATATGTTTAATTTAACAATGTCAAGAAAAGCTCAGGTACCGTCTCATAAAAAAAACGGTAAAAATAAGGAAGTGCCGCCACAAAATGAATGTAACGAATACATGGATTTTGCCGACAAAGGTAAAGAATACTTAAAAACGAAATATACCGAAAAAGTGCAAATAATTTCTGAAGACAGAAAAAAGCTTTCTGCGACGATTGTGCTTTCAAACGCCGTTCATACTGACGGCAAATTGAAATTTACGGTTTGTATTCATGGATACAGAAGCAACGGATTGAATGATTTTGCAATGATGGCTGAGTATTTTACAGATGCCGGATTCGGAATGCTTATTCCGGATAACCGCTCTCACGGAGAAAGCGAAGGGAAATATATTGGTTTTGGGTGGAATGACAGAAAAGACTGTCTGTCATGGTGCGAATATCTTGTTAAAAGATACGGAGAAGATATAGAAATTGTCTTGATGGGAATATCCATGGGCGCCACGGCAGTCATGGCGGCTTTAGGGGAGAATACTATACCGCAGATAAAATGCGCAGTGGAGGATTGCGGATATTCCAACGCATGGGAGGAGCTGTCTTTGCAGCTTTATAATACCTACGGATTAAAGCCGTTTCCCGCACTTTATCTTGTCAGCATATGGAATAAAATAATCAACGGGTATTTTATAAGTGAAAACAACGCTTTGAAGCAGATAAAAAATTCAAAGCTGCCGATTCTTTTTATTCATGGCGAAAATGACAGATATGTTCCGCTTTATATGGTCAACAAGCTTTATGAAGCTTATGAAGGACCAAAAATGCTGTATATCGCGCCGAATGCGGCGCATGCGCAAAGCTTTATAAAAAACCAAGAAAATTATAAGAAAAAGCTTGATGAATTCTTCTCATCGGCGTTCAGTGAACACAAGGATGACGTCGCCTTATGAAAAATAATCACTGTTCATAAGAAATAGGTAATTATTTATATTTCGCATATTATTTGCTTAAGGGAACCTCTAAATATTCAATGACTTAAAATTTCATCTCTTGTTTTCTTTTATTATCTCTACTTTTTTTCGTTTTTTGAGAGTGGAACAATAGAAAAAACGAGTTCTTAGAGGTTACCTTAATACAATATCAATTCACGCTGTCCGCAGACTGTAATATCAGCGGACAGATTTTTTGTCACATAAACTGCTCCGTCAGCTCCGGCTCCGATTAGAATAAAACTGAAATCGGCAAACGAAGCGGTAATTTCCTTCGCTTTATCAAGCCCCATCGCAAATAGCGCGGTGGAAAGTGCGTCGGCAGAGGCTCCTGCGTTTTCAATCGACAGAGGCGCGATAACTATAGCCGATCCTAAGTCGGTTTTTGCCGGATACCCGGTAAATGGATCAATTATATGATGATATGTTGTACCGTTCAGAACAAAAAATCTCTCATATCCTCCTGAAACAGAGATGATTGTGTCTGAGCAATTCAATGTACATGCAACTGAACTCGTATCCGACGGATCGCGGATGCCGATTTTATAGCCTTTGCCCGAATTATTACCGAACGCGAGTATATTTCCTCCAAGTGAAACGAGGGCATTTTCTGCGGAAAATTCTTTTAATATCTCTGTAATAGAATCTGCCGTGTATCCTTTGGCGATCCCGCCGAGATCGATTTGAGTTGATTCTCCCAGATAAATGCGGTTGGTTTCGAGCGTAATATTGTTAAAAGAAGATTCGGAGAGAGCCCTTTGAATGGAATTATTATCCGGTAAAGATGGGTTTTCAGCTTTGAAATCCCAGAGAGCTGTGACTCCGCCGATCAAAGGATCGAAATAACCGTTTGTGGAATCACGCATATCCATTGAAAAGCGTATAAGAGACAAAAGTTCTTGGTTCGTCGAAACCTTTGCTTTATTAAGCTTGTACAGCTCGCTGTTCTGATCTGTTTTTGAAAACAAAAGCTCGATCCTTCCGGCTTCACCATCGAGCTTATCGCGTAATGCTTCGGTATTGTCACCATAAAGGGTATATGTGAAAATTGTGTCCATAAAAAATGAATTATAGATGTTTTTTGAGGGTTGCTGCGAACAGGATTGAAGCAGAACGGACAAAAACAGCATAATAGTTGTAATAATAAACGTAAGCTTATGTTTCATAAATGTATACAGTTTATGGTCTTTCAATATTTACTGCTTGTGGCTCACATAAAAAACTGGTATTTAATAGAAATTTTAATAATGATTGCTGTTTTTAACAATAGTCACTCCGGTAATCATATCAATGCGTTTGAATGTAAGAACTGAAATAATTCCGGTGACCAGTCCGGTAATGCCTGCAGCGGCGAACATGACAGGAAAATAATAAAAAACACCGGAGGAAAAACAGATTGCGGCTGATACTGTCTGACCGACGGTAAAGCCTGCCGAACCGCATATGCTTATCGTTGCCTCTGAAAAGCCGCGTTTTATCAGGATAAGCGAAACGGACATGAAGAATACCGCAAGAACGGCACCTGATAATGATAGAAAAAAAGATACTGGATTTCCGAATATAATGAAAGTGATCGTACATCTGAGAACGGCCACGGCGAGCGCATCGGCAAACCGTTTCCTCGAAATCAGATAAAGCGTTATTATATTGGCAAATCCGAGCTTTATCCCCGGTATTGGGATTATTGCAGATAATGAAAAAATGGCTTCTATATAGGAGATTATCAAACTAATTGCCAGAAATGCGGCATCTGACACGATACGGCGTGTTTTATTCATCTTATTGCCCTGAAAGCTGCGTTCATCCGGCTATTGCGTCTGAATCGTCACCGGTTGGATAGACTACTTTGACAACGAGGCGATTCGGAACGCATACTATGGTTTTCATAGGAGTGTTTGTCTTTCCGAAAGCTACACAGCATTTATCGGGGCAATTAGAATATGCGACAAAAGCATATCCGTCGTCGACTCTGACGCAGAATGCGTTATCTGGCGAAATGTATTCAGAGTTTTCAGAAAGAAGGAGCTTTGAAACGGTAACACCGTCACGGATAATCTCAGCATACGCGTCGGAATGAACCTCGAAAGGGAAAAAATATATTCCAAACGCTATACCTGCGGAAATTATCATATAAATCAAAAAAAAGAAAATGTCCTTTATTTTCATTTTTTCCTCACCGTATTATATTGCGTATATTATATCAAATTTTACTGTTTTTTTCAAGATGATTAAGTAAAAAAGGCCTATTAGGATTAAAATACAGTCGATGCAAGGCTCTAAAATTAACAATGTATTAACAAATGTCATATTAAAACGTATTAAAATTATAAAGTAAATTTAAATGGCTTTTGGAAAGGACAACTCTTTATGAAAAAAAAGATTTTATGCATTCTTACAACGGTAGCCATGATATTGTCAATCATGTCTTCTTTTGTGAATAATGTACTTGCTGAAGACACCGCATCCAAAGAAAAAGTACTGTTTGACTTCAACTGCGATTCTTTAACCGGTTCGCCGTTCACTGTAAACGGGAACACATATCCGGGATATTATATTCTGGATTCAAAAACCGGCGAAAAAGAAAATGTTGCCGCGGGGACGGTTTTATTAGGATGCGATGGCAAAGCGGAAGGACAGGCCGCTCTTTACTATCCTCTTTCAATGACCGAAAAATCCTTCTGCCTCGAAATGGTAATGAATGTGGAAGGGCTGATGACTCCCGCCGCAAATGATGCCTGGAGAGGCTTTTGCATCGACGCGCAGGTACCCGGCAGCAGAAATATATACATTGCCTTCAATAAAATGACTGAAGCTGATTCCAACGGAAAAAACGCATCGGTTACTGTTATGAAATCGGTACGTGATTCTTCAGGAGCTATGAAGAATGAAATAACTGTTCCTACAGACGGAAATTTTCATACATGGAAAATCGTGTTTGACGGAGAAAGCCGCATAAAAATATACATAGACAATCAGCTGCAGGCGTACTTTACAGATATATCGCTGAACATAAACGCGGATAAACCTTATATGAACATCTGCAATTCCACATACAATATCGGAAGCGGTGCCAACCGTATTGTTATTGACAATATAAAACTCACGGAAGGAATTGAATTTGACAATCTGCTTATAAGTGATGTTAAAGAGGCCGATAACTCCTCCGCAAAATCATATACTTTAATGACTTCCGTGAATACTGTCGCGGAAACTTCAGAAATAGGTATTACAATCAGAAGCAAGTCTGACAAGAAAAATGTCGTAACCGCTTCATACAAGCCGACCGATGTAAAATCAAGCTATACATTTGAAAACATTCCGTTTACCGGTCTTTGTGATGTTACCGTCTCAATGAAAGATGCGGAAGCGATGGCGGTGGATTATTCATTTATAACATATATATATTCGGATATTATGGATGCGGACGCTCATCAGGAAATAGACGACTCGGTTCCTGACAAAGCGTATTACTTTAATAATTTATATAAAACCTTTATCCCTGAGGGTTCAAAGTGGAAAGTCGGTTACACAGTCGACGACGCCACAGGGAAAAACGGATCATATCTCCAGTGCTCCGGTTCATCCGAAATAAATACAGTTATAATACCAGTAAAACTAAAGGGAAAATTTGCGGTATATATCGGCTATGTCAAGGGGGCAAAATCCTTTAATGTCAACGGTAAAGATGTGTTCATTACCTATACATCCGATATCGGAACGGATATATACGAAAAATTCGCCATAGCCGGTGATTTTACAAATACGGATAATTATCTTGACAGCTATATTAAGTTGTCAAATACCAAAGGAAACGATGTTAAAATAGCATATATAAAATTCGTTTCCTTATCAGATGAAAAATTTGCGGAATATACCGCCGTTGACGAATCTGCAAAGCTGATGATAGACGACGACGGATTCTCGGCGTTTTTCAGCGGCAGATATCCTACAGTTGATCTTATGAACCAAAGAGTTATCGGAGAATTGGCGACGACGGCAAAAATAAGACAGTTCAACTGGTGTACACTTGTTACGTCAAGATTGAATTATAACAGCGATGTATATAAAAAATATGTCGAGGAAAGACTGACCGAGCTTGGAATTGACAAATCGAAATGGCCTTTTGATTTTCTTGACAATGTTAATAAGAGCGGAGTAAAGTGTAATTTCGAATCTGCAATGCGCGACGGAGATAAGCTTGCTTTTGAGCAGATAAGAAAAATTAATGAAACTGGTTTCCCGCATGAAATACTCGCCGCATACGCAAAAGAAAATAATTTCGGAGAAGTGTATGCCTCTTTGAGAATGGCAGCTTTTTACGATGAAACAAACGGTTATCTTGACGGTTCGCTTTATTATCTGTATCCGGAATGGAAACAATCAGGAGCCGTTCCATTGAGCTTTAAGAATGAAAAATACCGCGAATATATTCACGATATCCTTATTGAAATGGCCTCTGACAATGATGTCGCCGGTGTCACACTTGATTTCGGAAGGTATCCTTATGTGTTCGGAAATGAATTGAGCGACGTGAAGGAAAGAACGTCTATCATGAACGACTTCATGAAGAAGCTGAACGAGGATATGCCTGAAGGCAAAAAGATTAATGTACGCGTGCTCGTTCCCACATCGGAAAGAGCGACTGCATACGGCCTTGATTATGTCACATGGGTAAAGCAGGGTTATATTGACAGGCTCATAACAACCGAGCAAAGCTATGAAAGCTTCTATTCATTCAAGGAATTTGTTCAGTTGTGTGAAAATTATGACTGCGAATATTATCTTGGCATAACAGCCGATCTGTCCGGTTCAGATATGACCAAGGAGCAGGAGGCTCTTGCAAAGCTTGGTTTATGGAAATCAACGAACCAGTATATGACTACAACGTCATATCTGCTTCGTGCTTATGATGGCTATATGGGCGGAGCCGACGGTATATTCATTTTCAACGGCATTTCCTGCGATGAGGTCGGCGGAATCGACCCGAAATATTCATATATAAACAACAAGACGGAAATAATAAAGTGGCATGAATTCGAGTATCCGGCGTATTTTGAACATTCAATTCTTAATATTTCAAAAACAACTCCGGATGAATATAAGGATTATGTTGCCCAGGAAGTAAAAGCCGACGGTAACAAAACAGATAATAATGCTCCGGCAAATAATGTAATATGGATAATTGCGGGTGCGGCGGCGGTGATAATAGCCGCGGCTGTAATAATAATCATAACAAAGAAAAAGAAAGCATAAGCATAAAAATCTATGTAACAATGAAACGGATTCATAATGAAACGGATTCATATCGAGTTAGTAATATTGCGGAGCAAAATGCGTATGAATCCGTTCGCTTTAGAAAGGTATGCGATTAAGATGATCAACAATACAAATGATAATATAACAATAAATGATTTTGCCGGCGAAGGTAAAAAAGAAAAAGTAAGTTTTAAAATAGCCGATTCAGATAAAATACATGAATATACGGTTATAAGCGGCAGCGTTTCATGCGTTTTGGATATTCCCGTAAAAGGCGCGTTCGCGCTGTACGCGGGTGTTATTTCCGGAACAAAGAGTTTTTCGGTTTGCGGCAAAAAAGTATTTGTTTCTTATCTTGATGAGGATCAAACTGCATATAAGGAGCTGTTTTGCTTCGCCGGAGAATTTGACGAAAATAAAATCACCGTCTGCTCTGAAGAAAAGGCATATATCGTTTTTCTGCGTTTTGAACCGATAGACGCGGAAAAGCTCGCGATTTGGAATTCATCTGAAGATAAAGCAAATCTTATGATTGACAATGACGGTTATTCCGATTTTTTTGCCGGCTCGTTTCCGGACGGTGAAAGTCTTTGCAATAAAGTGGTAAAAAAATATTACGATGCCGCAGGGATAAAACAGTTTAATTTCAACACTCTTGTCACTGCTCAGCAAAACTTTATGAGCGGCGTCACTCAGAAGTATATAGACACAGAATATGACAGACTGGGTGTTCCGAAAGAAAATCGGCCGAAGGATCAGTTTGAGGTTTGCGGACCGGACGCAAAGCCGATTGATTTTGAGAAAGGGACCAGAGACGGGGACAAGCTGGCCTTTGAACATATAAGATCCATATCAAAATGCGAAGGCGCACCTCATGCCATTCTTGCCGAATATGCATCCGGGATCGGTGCGGAGCTTTTTGTGTCACTTCGCATGTCCGCATATTATTCACATACATACGGGTTTTTAAACGGAACGCTGTATTATCTGCATCCGGAATGGAGACAGCCTGATTCATACGAAATGAGCTTTATACATCCGGAATACAGACAGTATATTAAAGAGCTTCTGCTTGAAATTGCATCAGTGCCGGCGGCAAAGGGAATCATACTTGATTTTACCCGATATCCGTATATATTCGGAAAAGAGCTCGAAGATATAGAGGAAAGAAAGCGTATTGCCCTCGGATTCATGCGTGAATTGCGCAGTGAATTACCGAAGGATAAAAAGCTTGCGATTAGGATTATTGTTCCGTCAGAAGAGAAAGCGGAAAGCTATGGCATTGATTATAAAACGTGGATAAAGCTCGGCCTTGTCGATCGCCTTATAACAAACGTTCAAAGCTATGAAAATTTTTATGATTTTTCAAAATATGTTGCTTTATGCAAGGAGGCGGGAATAGAGTATTATCTCGGAATAACCGCTGATCTTTCGGGCGATGATATGACAAAAGAGCAGGAAGCGCTTTTGAAAAAAGGTCTTTGGAAGCCGGATAATACATATGTCACCACTCTGCAATTTCTCATAAGAGGTTATGAAGGTTATATGGGCGGAGCGGACGGGATATATATTTTCAACGGCATCTCTCAGAGCGAGGTAGGAGGAATATCTCCTAAATATGGGTATCTTAACAATAAAACGGAAATCATAAAATGGCATGAATTTGAATACTCACATCTTGAAGCTGATAAGACAATAGAAAAAATATAAATTGCGGCGCCGGTATCCCGGCGCTGAATTATTGAAGAAGAAATAAGTAATCGCTTAATATAAGAAAAACTTTGGTATATGAGCTTTTCTCATAAATTAAGAGTCATATTGTCTGGACATACAGACTTCCAGGTCGATATGATATTGCAAACAAAAGTCTTGTATTCGATTTTACAATATGATATAATGAATCGAATATTTGATTTTTCGGACATTTTCGTCTGCTGGATGTCATATAACGTGTCAGCCGCTGAAAGCCCGGAAATAATGAAAGGCAAAAGGCATATATATAGATGAATTCATACCATATCAGTACAAAATGCATTCAGGAAGGCTATAAGCCGAAAAACGGCGAACCGCGCGTTATGCCGTTATTTCAATCTACTACATACAAATATGATTCTTCGGATCATCTCGGAAAGCTTTTCGACCTTGCCGAACCGGGTCATATGTACTCCAGAATATCAAATCCGACAAATGAATGTGTGGAAGGAAAAATAAATGCTCTGGAGGGCGGTGTAGGTGCATTATTGACTAGCTCCGGACAGGCCGCCATTCTTATAACGATTTTAAATCTCTGCAAAAACGGACAGAATTTTCTCGCTTCATCGGCAATTTACGGCGGCACAATTACTCTCATGTCAGCGGAATTGAACCGCATGGGCATTGAAGTCCGGTATTTCAATCAAAACGAAACAGATGAACAAATACAAGCAAGAATTGACGAAAATACGCGTTTGGTATACGGAGAAACAATAGCGAATCCCGCTCTCGAAATATATGATATCGAGAGATTTGTTCTTCTTGCGCATAAAAACCGGATTCCGCTCTGCGTAGACAATACTTTTGCGACCCCGTATCTTTGCCGTCCGTTTGAATACGGATGTGATATAATAGTGCATTCTACGACAAAATATATGGACGGTCATGCTTCCCAAATAGGCGGAGTAATTATTGACAGCGGCCGCTTTGATTATAAAAACGGAAAATTTCCGGAATTCACCTGTCCGAACGAATCATATCACGGCGTTGTATTCGCCGAACAATTCGGCAACGCCGCCTTTATCGCAAAAGCCCGTACGCTGCTTATGCGTGATCTGGGCTCTACCGCATCGCCTTTCAATTCATACCTTGTCAATATGGGGCTTGAAACACTTCCTCTCCGTATGGAGCGCCATTGTTCAAACGCGATGAAGGTTGCTCAATATCTTTCAAATAGAACAGATAAAATATCACGCGTCATATATCCGGGTCTTGAATCTGATCCCAACCATGCGCTTGCCGTCAAATATCTTCATAATGAGGACGGAAAATTCATCGGATCATGCGGAGTAATTTCGTTTGAAGTTAAAGGCGGCAGACCGGCCGCGGTTAAATTCATGGATTCGCTTAAGCTTGCCGCTATAGTTGTTCATGTCGCCGACAGCAGAACCAGCGTACTTCATCCCGCGAGCACGACACATCGTCAGTTAACAGATGAACAGCTTGTCGCATGCGGAATTACGAGCGGCATGATAAGGTTCTCGGTAGGTATTGAGCATTCTGACGATATTATAGAAGATATCAGACAGGCTCTCGATAAAATATAATGAAATAATCAAGACAGGCTTTTGCCTGTCTTGATAAAGTACATTCTATAAGTTTACGTATCCAGATTATATGATTTTAATCGTCGCAGGATATGTTCAACAGATTATCCCTTACAAGTATTCCGATTCCGAGATGAGCCTTTTTTATACTGTCGGTGATTATAAATTCAGGCATCTTCCGTTTAAGAGGAAGAAACATAGCTTCCGTATTAAGCTGTGAAAACATTTCTTTGGTTATAAGGGGATTGGATTCGCGGTTGTATTCGATGATTATTGTATCGGGATCGAAAAACCACATGGCATTGTAGACAAACTTGTTCAGAGCCGCTTGTATTTCCGAAGTATCTGTCGAATATTTAAGAATTTGTTCAAGTGTTTTCCCATCGCTCGTGAATATAAGCTGACCCATATCGCCCGCAAATTTTTCGTGACCTCTGAGTATCTCTCCGTTATAAGTAAGCGCTCCGCCGATTCCGTCGCCGATGTGAAGGTACACCATGCTTTTTTTATCATAATCCGGAATTGTGTGCATGTGCGCATATATGGATTGTTTTACGTTTTCATCGATATACGATACTTTTCTGCCTACCGTAAACTCGATTATTCTCACGATCATTATCTCATTCAGCTCCGGCATGCGTTTGTTTATAATTGTATCGCTTGATGAATCGTAAGGACCTGGGACAGAAACACCAATGCTGATTATTAATCGGCTTTCGCCGGTGTGCTCAATAAAATTTGCGCAATCAGATAAAAATTTTCGGAGATTTGAGTTGAAATCTTTGACGGGGTCATATTTATGAAGCATTTTTTCTGCCTGTTTAAAATTTATGTCATAAATATATAACGCGAAATTATATGATGTAAGATCAATAACCGCAAAGCTCATTGCGGAATTGATTTCGAGGATTCCCGCTCTTCGACCGATTCCCGCAGAAGATTGTCGCTTTTGAACGATCAGCTTTCTCTCCAGGAGAGTATCTACATTTTTTCCGACGCTCATAAGATTTATACCGGTTATTTCTGATAACCTGGCGCGTGTAATAGGTGCCTGTGAGCGTATGAGATTGAAAATTTGGCCGAGATGATTATATTTTGCGGTGTCAGGCATATATTGATCTGTATTGTTCAAGCAATCACTCCCTTGTGTCATTAAACAGCATTTAGATAAGTCTTGTTTTACAAGTGAGAAAAGCCATATGTCAGAGCCTTTTCTCTCTTTAAGCGAGTACTATTAAATTCCGAATTAATAAATAATCATTGTCAAATAAGAGAAAAAGCCAGCATACCTTTTCGCTCAAAAAGCGGTAATTATCATATTGCCGCCTAATAATATTATAATTGATTAAAATCGTATGTCAATAAAAAATTCAATTAAAGAAAAAGATTTTATATGATTATGAGAGATATAAAAATGATAATTGGTAATATAAACGAACAGGTATTCAATAAATCCGCAAATGAAAAAATAAATAATGCCATTTTGATAATACGTAAAACCGACTTCGGAAAAGCTTTGCCCGGAAAGAACACCACAGAAAATGACGAGGTATTTTTTAATTATATATCGGCATACGCTTCGGCTCTCCAGGAAAATGAAGTCGAATTCGAAGCTCATAAAGAATACGCCGATATTCATGTGATGCTCCGCGGGGAAGAATTTATTTATTTATCAAAGACCGATAAACTGGTGAAAAAAACTGAATACGATATAGCGGGCGATTATGCATTATTTGCCGGAACCGCATCAGAAAAAGTAAAATTAAAGGCCGGCGATTATCTCGTTTGTATGCCGGAAGACGCGCATGCTCCGCTAATAAACTGCGGTTTTGACGGTGAAATTCAAAAAGCTGTTTTCAAGGTTAGATTATAAAAGGTTTAATTTTAATAACGAAAGGCAATGACGGTATGGCTGGTTTAAAGGAAAGATTGATAGCGCTTTTTATATGTTCTTCCATGGTATTTTCGCTTTTTTCTTGCTCTGCCAACAAAAACCTGTATTTTTCAAAAATTAGCGCTGATAAAAAAACAGCTGTGATTACAAACAATATCAATAAGAGCGAAGTGAGGGTTAATATAATAAAAGAATCTGAAATAAACGAAAAAAGTTCGTCAGACAGCTTTGCGAACGCCGCGGATTTCGGGCTGTCGGAAGATGAAAACGCCGATAACATGAAGGCAATTGCAAAAGCGATCGCTTCATTGAAAAACGGCGGGACAGTTTATATTCCTTCAGGCACATACAAGATTAAGAAGCAAATCTATATATATCGTCCGAATATTACTATTTGCGGAGCTGGTCCGAGCACTCATCTTATTTACGATTTTGAGCAGAAATCATTTCATACATCAGACACGGCTTCATTTTTCTGCGTGGTGTCGGGCATTTCAAGTATCATCTTCCGCGATATCGTACTTGAATATCACGGCGAGTTTTTCCCGGAATTCGGGCATTCATACGACGGAAAAATCAATGCCATAAACATATGCCGCTCGTCCGATATACTTATTGAAAATGTCGAAGCTTTCGGATTCAACTCATGCGCGGTATATGTCAGCGGTACAGATACAAACGAGACCGCGAATGATATAATTATCAGAGGCTGTTATTTTCACCATAATCGTGTTGGAGGTGTGCTGTACGGTTATGTCAACGGGCTGACAATAACTGATTGCATTCTCGAATATCACGGAAGCCGTCCTGACGGCGGTACCGGTTACGGTTCCGCAGGATCGAGCGGAGCTTATCCGATGAATGTGCGTGTAATAAACAATCAATGTAATTATAATTACCGCAAGGGAATAGATTTGCATGCGGGTGAAAACATTGTCATTGAAGGAAATACCTGCCGCGGAAACAGACTTTACGGAATTTATTGTGAAGGCCCGAAAACGAACCATGTGGTTATAAAAAACAATATAGTAAGCGATATGAGCCGTGAAAAGCTTGATATCGGCGAACCCTACACCTGGTTATCCGGCATCGACGTAGGGACAGCGACGAATACCGACGGCGTATACTATGATTTTCAGGTTATTGGAAATATTATCGAAAATCATGGTCTTGTTCAGGGCAGCGCATACGGGATATGCGGATATTTCTCATTTGACAAAGGCAGCGTAATAATAAAAGATAACATATTTAACTGCACAGAGATCACGAATTTCGTGAGGTTTTCCGGTGACGGATCAATTAATTCTTCATGCGATATCTCATTTAACGTATCGGGAAACCAATTTTATGCTGAAAAAGCCGATGGAGATCCCATATTGATATCGAAATATAACTCACTTATTTTTTCCGATAATCAGATTTCCGTTAAAAAGCCAAACACAGGAAGAGTTGTATATATAAATAATGACGCGCTTTCATCCACAATATTTACAGGAAATAACATTGACACCGGAAACAGCAGTTCATCTGTATACAGTATAACAAGGACTTCGGGCACAAAAGGACTGATTATTGAAAATAATATTGTCAACGGAAGCATCAAAAACTAAAACCTGATGAAGTAAGAAAAGTCATAATATGTCAAGTGGCACAGAAAGGCGAGGTCTGCAGATGAAATACGGCACGGTTATTAAAAAATCGGCGGCTATTCTTATCGCGGTGTTAACTGCGGCATGCATGGCTTCATGTTCGGTGGACGACAAATTACCGGAAAAAGCGGGTGATATTATTTCTATTGATGAAAACGGAATTATAACCGTAAAAGATAATAACAATAAAACATATCTTTATAAAGCGATAAGCGAAAATAATGAACCGGATGAACGTATAAACGTGAAATCCTTCGGCGCAACCGGAGACGGAAAAACAGACGACACCGTGGCTTTTTCCGCAGCCATAGCCGTTCTTAAAAACGGTGGCACACTGTATATACCCGAGGGCAAATATCTCATCACAGCTCCCATTATCATTCCGGGAAGCACCACTGTATGCGGGACAGGCGCAAACGCCGTAATAGTTTACAAGCGTGAGCAGAGCCAAACCGATTTGAAATCAGATATATCATGCTTTCTTATTAAAGACGGAGCGGATTCTGTAACAATTAAAAATCTGGCGATCAAATACGAAGGCAACTTTTTCGGAGAGGCCGGACAATCATACTCCGGAAAAATATCCGGTATCTATGCAGGCGCGGTCAGTGACCTTTATATATCAAATGTTGCGATATCCGGGTTTAACAGCTGTGGTATAGATTTATCGGGAGGCAATTCTGGCGAAAAAGCCTTGAGGATTACGGTCGAGAACAGTTATTTACATCATAACCGTAACGCTGGGCTTATGATGAGCAATGTTTATGGTGTATTAATAACCGCAAACACCATGGAATACAACGGATGTGAAGCCGACGGAAAAGTCGGATGCGGTTGTGCGGCGGACAGAGCGGCAAATACCGAAAATGTGCTTGTTATATCAAACAGCATTAATTATAATTATTGCAGAGGCATTGACGTAAACGCCGGGGCGAAAATCCTGATCGACGGAAACACCTGCAAAGCGAACCGTCTTTGCGGGATATATGCCGAAGGAAAAAATACGACTGATGTCGTTATTACTAATAATATAATTTCAGATATGAATTACACAAAAACAATTCCGCAGGGATATGGATCAGTGACAGGTATTTCATTCGGAGCGGCAGACGAAGAAGATACATCCTTATATCAGAATTTTACAGTTTCCAATAATGTCATCAGAAATATTTCGGTCGGATCTGCCGAAACAGCAATTCCGTTATATTGCTTCGCGTCAAATAAAAAGGGCAATATTAAAATTACAGAAAATACGATTGACTGTGATGTTATTGACAGCATTTTTTCGATAAATCGTGATTCAAAGATTGAAGACCACGAGTTGAATGTTGTCTTTTCCGATAATCAGATTACTGTTAAATCCTTAAAATCAAATGGGTTGCTCCTCATTTTTAAAAAATTGATTTTTGACGGGAATCAAATCAAAATAATCAAAACGTCTGATACCGTATCTGTAAACATTTTATCGGGAGCTGCAAACGGAGAGATGATTTATTGCAATAATATAATATCAACCGATAAATCCTCTGTAAACGAGTATGCCCTGAACTCAGAGTCCGGCATGGCTGCCATCGTGATGAAAAACAATATTTATAACGGCGTCATTGCAAACTGAAAGAAAGGACTGGAGAAGGCGAATATGAAAACATTTATCAGAATTATATCGGCTTTGCTTTCGCTTATGTTTGCTATATCACTGTTCGGATGTATCAATAGGTCAAAAACAGCTGCTGTTATATCGGCAATAAACGAGGATGGTTCAATGCAGATAGAAGACACGGAAGGTAATAAATACATAATGAAGCCCTACGATCCCGGCACTTATTATGAACCGGCAGCGACGGGAATAATTTATCTTAAAAATTTCGGCGCTAAGGGTGACGGAGTAAATGACGATACCGAAGCTATAAAATTGGCTGTTGCGGCTCTGAAAGACGGAGGAATACTTTATCTTCAGCAGGGGACATATATTATGACATCCCCGATTGAAATATCTACAGATAATATAATAATAAAAGGCGACGGAGCAAAAACGGTCATAGAATTCAAATATGACCCTAAACAGGATGACAAAGCTTCCGGGTGCTCTGCATTTTGTTTTGAAAACGCAATAAAAAATGTCATATTAAAGGATTTTACTGTAAAACACACTGATTATGACGAAAATGTAGCAGCTGTAAAACAATATGGTATCTTGTTCGGACAATGTGATAATGTTTATCTAGACAATCTGACTGTCAGCGGCTTTAATGCCTCGGCTGTCCGAATAGGCTCGGATACCGAAACAGAATCGACGAGAATATCTATAAAAAATTCGAGATTTTTTAACAACAATACAGCGGGAATCGAAATAGGAAAAGCAGACGGCATTGACATAACCGCGTGCGATATATACGAAAACAAATCCGGAAAATCATGTACCGGCTACGGAGTATACGCGCCGGAAACAGCGGATGCAAAAAACGTTCGTATCAATTTTAACCGTATAAACAAGAATTATATCGCGGGGGTCTTTCTGAAAAACGGAAAGCAAGTTATAATAGACGGTAATATTATCAGTAATAATTCACTTTACGGAGTATATGCAAAAGGCGAGAATACCGATAATATAATCATATCAAATAATATGATAAGCGATATGGAGATTGATTCTGTCGACAGCTTTTCAGATTATGATTTTCTTTCCGCAATATGCTGCGGAACAGAATGTGAAACGTCATCCGACAGGCGCAGCTATTCCATTATGAATAATACGGTTAAAAATATCACTTTAAAAAAAGGCAGTTCATATGGGATTTTTTCAGCTGTAAACGACTGTTCAACTTTGAAAATCACGGATAATCAAATAGAAATTGACAGATGCACCTCCGCAATATTTCTGGATTCACTCAAAAAAGACGGATACGAAAACAACGAAACCGATATCGGCATATCATCAAATCAAATCCATTTGCTTTCAATTGAAAAGGCTCTGATTACGTTATGCCAGGCGCGAAAGCTTTCAATATCAAAAAACATTGCATATGCGGAAAAATCAGATGCTCAAGAAGCAATTTCTATGACAGGAAGCAAGAAAACTCAGACAACCATAACCGAAAACATAATTGCCTTGGCGGGGAGCGATATGAAGCTTGTTTCCTTTGAAAACGGGGAAGCTCCGTCGGTAATTATCAATAAAAATAATATATTCAACGGCGCAGCGGAATAATATCCGAAAGCCGTATGAAAAGGAGAAAACATGTCAAAAGTCAAAGTTGCAGTCATCGGATGCGGTACGATCGCAAACAGCGCACATATCCCCTCGTATATGAATAACGAGAACGTAGAAATCAAATATTTCTGCGATATTATTCCGGAAAAAGCCAAAGCCGCTGTTGAAAAATATGGATGCGGCAAGGCAATTACCGATTATAAGGAAATACTCAAGGACAACGAAATAGAAGCTGTTTCGGTTTGTACACCCAACCGCATGCATTCAATAATATCCTGCGACTGTCTCAGAGCCGGAAAAAATGTCCTTTGTGAAAAGCCTGCCGCAAGGGTATATTCAGAAGCTCTTGAAATGCAGAAAACAACGGCGGAAACAGGCAAAATACTCAACATCGGCGTAGTAAACCGTTTTAATACCGCCGTCAATATGATAAAAAATAAAATTAACGCGGGTGAACTCGGAAATGTATATCATATATATGTTTCCTTCCGTGCTCATCGTTCAATTCCGGGACTCGGCGGAGCATTTACGACAAAAGCTATTGCCGGCGGCGGAGCCTTAATCGACTGGGGTGTGCATTATCTTGATATAGTTATGTATTGCTGCGGCGATCCTAATCCTGTAACAGTTTCCGGAAAAGCATTTTGCGTTCTGGGAAAAGATATGAAAAATTATGTTTATGAGGGAATGTGGGCAGAGGATACAAAAAATGTAAACGGGACATATGATGTCGATGATTCCGTTACTGCATTCATAAGAACAGAGGGTCCGACTATAACTTTGAACGGCGCATGGGCACAGAATATCGGACAGTCAGAAACTTATATTGATTTTCTTGGTGACAAGGCAGGAATCAGACTGAATTATGGTGGAAATTTCACCGTTTATGGTACAAAAGACGGAAAGCTCTGTGAAGAAACGCCTGAGTTTACCGCAGAACCTATGTTCCAAAAAGAAATTGACGCTTTTATTGATTGTGTAAGAACTGGCAAAAAGCTTCCTTCTCATATAGACAAAGCGGTCTTAACCTCTAAAATCATGCAGTCAATATATGACTCGTCAGATTCAGGAAAAGAAATCGTGCTTAAGTAAAATACAGCAAAAATCAGATTAAATAAACAGTAAGGAGAAACGATATGTCGATAATATGCAGCAAATGCGGAAGAACACTTCCGGACAATACAATATACTGCAGCGGATGCGGACAGAAAAACGAGCCTGTTGTTCCAATGAAATATTGCCCTTCATGTGGTAATAAAATATTGAAATCCTCAAAATTCTGCTCAAAATGCGGTGCCGTGCAGATTGCCGAAGCAGAAAAGCAAATACTTTTCTGCATGAATTGTAAAAAACCGCTTCCGGATGGCGCTGTGTTTTGCAGTATATGCGGAACGAAGGCGACGGTTATGTCGCCGGTATCCGGCAATATCGGCATATCGGTTTCTCAATCAAAAAAATGCAAAATGTGCGGAGCCGATTTGAAGCAGGATGCGATATTTTGCGGAATATGCGGCGCGGCGGTCAACGATGCATCTCAAACAAAAGCTGGCTTAATCAATAAAGACGATTTAACTTCGGATAACGCCGCAGCCGATAATGGATCCGGATTTAAACCAAGAGAAATTACATATGTTGAGAGTTCTAAAAAAAAGCCCGAGCTGGACATTATTGAACAGACAGAGTCAAGTAATTCGTCTGCCACGACACCTGAGATTGTCTTGGAAGATTCATCAACTGTAATGGAAAGTGATATAAGAATACCCGTTCCGACGCCGGTAATAACGCCTGTACCGACATCAGAAGCGATAAAATGCCCGAAGTGCGGCAAGGAATTAAAGCCCGGAGTAAAATTCTGCAACGGATGCGGGGCACTTTTGGATGCGGCTGTACCCGGAATACAAACTGTACCCGAAACTAAAATTGAAAGCGATGTCATAATACCCGTTCCGACGCCGGTAATGACGTCCGCACCGACATCAGAAACGATAAAATGCCCGAAGTGCGGCAAGGAATTAAAGCCCGGAGCAAAATTCTGCAACGGATGCGGGGCACATTTGAATGCGGCCGTGCCCGGAATGCAAACTGTACCTGTAAATGTAATTGAAAATGATATAAAAATACCCGTTCCGACGCCAGTAATAACGCCTGTACCGACATCAGAAGAGATAAAATGCCCGAAGTGCGGCAAGGAATTAAAGCCCGGAGCAAAATTCTGCAACGGATGCGGAGTAAATATTGATGCACTGAAAGAAAAACCGTTGGAAAAAGTACTTGCTGAAGAAATAATATGTAAAAACTGTGGCGCAGTTTTAAAGCCGAATATGAAATATTGTTATAATTGCGCCGCTGAGGTAAAATACTAATGCCAATAATAACAATAATTGGCGCAGGAATGATGGGAAGCGCGTTAAGCATTCCGGCTTGCGATAATAATAATATTGTTAAAATTGTCGGAACTCCGCTTGATGATGATATCATTGAACGATTAAAAAAGGATTCTTATCACTTAAATTTAAAACGATTTCTTCCGGAAGGGATAGAATATTATCATTTCAGCGAAATCAAAAATGCTGTTCCGAATTCCGATCTTTATATCTCCGGAGTTTCAAGCTTCGGTGTAGATTGGTTTCTTAAATCAATTATTCCCATATTGCCTGAAAATATCCCGGTGCTTTCCGTCACTAAGGGACTCATTGAAGATGAAAATAAGAAGCTGATATCTATCCCGGAGTATTATGAAAAAAATATAAATTACAGTGACAGACGTTCTTTCAACGCAATCGGAGGGCCCTGTACAAGCTATGAGCTTGCCGACAGACATCAGACGATTGTCTGTTATTGCGGAAAAGGTATTAAAACGCTTGAATATATTCGGAAAATGCTTCAGACCGAATATTATCATATCGAATTGTCTGATGATATCGCCGGTACGGAATGCGCGGTTGCCATGAAAAACGCCTACGCGCTTGCTGTTTCACTCGGAATAGGACTGCCCGAAAGAACTGAAGGAAAAAGCTGCATTGAGCATTATAACCTTCAGGCCGCGTTGTTTTTACAGAGTACCCGCGAGTTGAAGAGAATAGTCAAATTGGTCGGAGGCAGGGAAGAAAGCCTCGTTTACGGAGTTGGCGATTTGTACGTAACTATTTTTGGGGGACGTACAAGAAAAATCGGTACTCTTCTCGGACGCGGCATGACCTTTATGGAAGCCATGAAGGAGCTGAGCGGTATAACGCTTGAATCCGTAAGCATTACAAGAAATTGTTGCCGCGCGCTGATAGATACCGGAACAGATATTGAGTGTTTTCCTCTTTTAATGCATATATATGATATCATCGAAAACGGAGCCGACGTTGACATTCCGTTCGAAAAATTTAAATAAGAGCATTAAGAGACAGCTTTCGGTTGTTGGTATGCACACATTGAGAATTATGTTATATGTGTTGTTAAATTGTACATAATATGTAGAGATCAAATAATAAAAATCAGATTTACCAAGCGTAATAGCAATGAGGAAGATATATGAAACAAAAAACACTGTACGAAAAATTCCAAAAAAAGTTATATCATATAAATAAAATGTGCAATTTTAAAGAATTAATATATAACAGCGCTGAAAAATATTCAAACCGTCCAGCTTTTAAATTAAAGTTAAAAAACAACTCGTATAAATATATAACTTATACACAAGTGAAAGCTCAATTTAGAAAATCTACAGCCGCGTTTTTAAATATGAGTCTTTTGGGAAAGCGTATAGCTATCATCGGTAAAAATAGCTATAATTGGGTAATAAGCTACCTTACCGCAGCGACAATAGGTGTTGCTGTACCGCTTGATAAAGAATTAAATACAAAAGATATGTATGACTTTATCTGCTCCGCCGAATGCGCGGCAGTTGCTGCGGATGAAGACATTATAAATAAACTGAAACCGCTCTGCGGAGATTCGGTACATTATATTTCTTTACAAAGTATAACATCAATGCTGAATACCGTGGAGCTAGATACACGTGTTGATTCGATAAAAATAAATAATGATGAAATGTCTGTCTTGATTTTCACATCTGGTACAACTGGAAATTCAAAAGGCGTTTGTCTGTCCCAGAAAAATATATGTGCAAATATTTATTCGACAACGCGGATGGTGAAAATAAAACCCAATGACAAGACATTATCTATTCTTCCCCTGCATCATACCTACGAATGTACGTTGAACTGCCTTTTGTTATTATCAAGAGGCGCATGTATTTCCTTTATTGATGGTATGACAAAAATTCCTCAAAATATATCTGAATATCATCCAACTGTGCTTGTGGTTGTGCCTGCTTTGCTTGAAATGATGAATAAAAGGATACGAAAAACTGTTGCAAATCAGTGTCCGGAAAAATACCGTGATCTATTTGAAAAATATTCTTTCGCCGAGGCATTGTCAAAAGTTCCGTTTATATTACGCCTCATCATATGCCAAAAAGTCAAAAAATCACTTGGCGGAAAATTAAGACTGTTTATTGTCGGAGCTGCTGATCTGCCACCAATTCTTGTTGAGGATTTTTTGGCTCTCGGCATTCGCACTTTACAGGGCTATGGTCTGACCGAATGTTCTCCGCTTCTTGCGGGAAACAACGATTTTTATCTTAATCCGAAATCGACCGGTATAGCGATCCCCGGTGTGGAGATTAAAATTGAAAATCCAAATAGTGCAGGTGTTGGTGAAATTGTTGCACGCGGGGATAATATTATGCTTGGTTATTATCGTGATGAAGCGGCAACAGCAAAGGCAATGAAGGGCGGGTATTTTCATACGGGAGACCTTGGGTGTATGGATGAAGATGGTTTTCTGTATATCAAGGGACGTTTAAAAAATGTCATTGTGACAAGTAATGGCAAAAATATTTATCCCGAGGAGCTGGAAACACGTCTGAAGGAGGATGAATTGATCAGCGAATCATTAGTTCTTGCCGGTACTGATAAAAACGGTGAAATTTGCGTTAAAGTAAAAATATTGCCGAATTTGGAGCATATCATACAAATTATCGGGCATCTGCCTACTCAGGAAGAAATCCAGACAGCTGTAAAATCCGTTATTGATAAAATTAATAAGTCTTTACCGGGATATAAGCATATCAGAATAATCGAAATTCTGTCTACAGAACTCGAAAAAACTACTACACGGAAAATCAGACGCTGCGGAACAAATCTGACATAACTTATTAATTCTGTGAACGTAGCTATAAAGACTATGCGGCAGTAAAACGATATAAGTAAAGCGAGCTAATAATATGGCTCGCTTTTTGCATTCTATAAAATTTTCCGACATATGTGCAATGAAACCTGAGTAAATGACTCATTGTCACCTACTCGAGTTCAAGAAGTTATTCCATTTTACAGTATATTTCAATTGCTTTTGATACGAAACCTGCCGTCCCGATTCCGCCTGCTTTATCAATATTGTCAGTCATATCGCCTCCGGCAAAGTACATTTTTCCTAGACCGGCCAGAATATCGGTGGTGCAGTTATAAAAATGTTTTGTTATATAAGATCGAAGCTTTATGACCATGTCCTGAACTGACTTATCCTCCGGGCAGCGGTCAAGCAGCTTGCCAAATTCGGCAAATATGCTCATAAATTCAATATAAATATTTTTCATGTCGTTCTCTGAAATATTTACTGACTTTTTTTCATATTCGCGGAACGCTTCGGTATCACCCCATCTTTCTTTTGCTTGCTGTGCGTATTTTTTAATTTTATCTGAATTAAAAGCTGAAAAATCCAAATTGGTCACCCCTAACGTTTTAATATTGAGAGCGAAGGAAATCAGTTTTTCAATGCGTCCTTTCTTTAATTTAAGCATCTCAATCTGTTGTTCAAGAGCTTTGTTTTTGTCAAAAGAAGGACTATCTATGATATTTCTGATTTCATCAAGCGAAAATTGAAGTTCACGAAACAACATGATGTATTGGAGTCTTTCCAGTGCTGCGTCGCCGTAAAGACGATAACCCGCGCCGGTCACCTGATCAGGATGCAATAACCCAATAGAATCATAATAATGCAGAGTGCGTATACTCACTCCGGATATTTTACTGACTTCGTTTACTGTTTTCACTCTTATCACCTCGTATATTCCTATTATAAACTATGACGCTGCGTCAGAGTCAATACCTTTTTCAGCTTTTTAAAAATTTTTATAGTGGCAATATAATGCAAAAGGCTGTCCGAAAATATTCGGATAAAAAAGCGGCCTCCGATTGTTGAAGGCCGCAAAAATTTGTGATAATGATTAAATTTCAGGGATATTGATAGTTATTTCCTTATTTTGTTCAGCCGATTTTACGATACCGTCAATAATAGCTTGGTTATATAGAATTTCCGAAACAGAAATAGGAGCGGATCCGTTGTTCTTTACGGCATCCAAGAATGAACGTACTTTTTTATAAAATAATCCTTCTCCATCGTTTGCCAATATAGGAATCACGGTCTGCGTCTGAAGACCTGCGATATCATGATATACCGTCATAGGCCCGCCCACAGATCCATTCCAGCAATCGGTTGAAGGTATTCTCAGAGCGCCTTCAGTACCTAAAATGACAGTATCACCCGGAGTGTCGAGATGCATCGCCCATGAAATACGAAAATCTAGAATAATATCTCCTTCAAGGCGGATAAATGCAGCTGCGAAGTCGTCGACGTTAAAGCGTTTTGCGTCTACGGGATTGTTATATTTCGGATTCGGACCGAAAAATGCGCTTGTATAACCTGATACAGTCAATGGCTTCGGATATCCGATGGCATTAAGTACCATATCAAGCGAATAACATCCGATATCTCCGAGAGCTCCGATCCCGGCGGTCTTTTTTTCAATAAAAGTGCTGTTCGGAATTCCGCGCCGGCGTCCGCCACCGGTCTGTATGTAATATATTTTACCGAGCTCACCTGACTGGACGATGTTTTTTATCATTTTCATATTTTCGTCAAATCTTGGCTGAAATCCGACCGAAAGAATCTTTCCGCTTCGTTTTTCCGCTCTTGCCATTTCCACGGCCTCTTCTATAGTTACACAAAGAGGTTTCTCAACGAGCACATTTACTCCCTTGTCAAGAGCGTAAATTGTACAAACTGCGTGTGTTGCGTTATATGTGCATACACTTACCGCATCAAGTTCCTCATTATCGAGCATTTCTTTATGAGACGGGTAAAAACGTACTCCGCCAACACCGTATCTTTTGAAAAATGCTTCAGCTTTGCCGGGAATGAGATCGGCCGCGGCGACTATTTCTACGTCTTGCATCTGTTTATATGCTTCGACATGCGCTTCGGCTATCCATCCTGTTCCTATAAATCCTACTTTAAGCTTTTTTGAAGCCGTTTGTTTTGCTTTTTTTTCAACTTTTTGAGTGAATTGATTTAATATCGCATCTGACATATTATCAAATCTCCGTTTTTAATAATTTAAAATACTGAGTTAATTTTATCAATTTATTCATGAAATGTCAATGGTTTGAGATAATTATTACTACTAACTCGACAATTAAATAATTATCGTAAAAAAGAGAAAAGCTTTGGTATATGGGCTTATCTCTCTAATGCTTATTGCAGTTGCTGCTGCGCTTAATAAAATTACAATCGGTAAACAATAAAAATATAAAATAATTCAGATAATATGAATATTGTTATTTACAAATAACGATTACAATGATATACTTAATATATGTAAAATGGAGCAGGGATGGATTATTTATGAGCGAAAGAACGGTAAATGCGTTATCTGTAAGCATTATCCCCCTCATAAATATAAAAACATATTATTTAAGCAGGAGCATTATAGGCGGTAATATTAATACTGTTACCTGCGATGATGCATCGGTAAACAGCTTATCAGCGAATAATACCCATTACTTTATATATGTTGACACAATTATTGGGCTATTCCGCTTATTAGAATCAGCAATTGAAGAGAAAAGCATGGAAATTATCTCGGATGCTGAAATTTCATATAATTACATCAAATAAAAGCTCGTGCCGCGAAGAATATTCTTCGCGGCACGATTTGAAAATTGATAGATTATTTTATATGCCTGGCAGGTTCCTGATATCAGACAAGTCCCTGAGCAATCATGGCGTCGGCAACCTTTATGAATCCGCCTATGTTTGCACCCTTGACGTAGTTTACTCTTCCATCCGGCTCTGTTCCGAATTTTACGCAGGTATCATGAATGCCGAGCATGATTTTCTCAAGTTCTTTTCCGACTTCCTCTGCGGTCCAGCTGCGTTTTTCTGCATTCTGGCTCATTTCAAGACCGGAGCAAGCGACTCCGCCTGCGTTGGCTGCTTTTCCGGGAGCAAAATTAATATTCTTAACGAGGTAATCTACTGCGTCTGCCGTGCATCCCATGTTGGATGTCTCAATAACATATTTGCATCCGTTTGCTATGAGGGTTTTTGCGTCATCAAGATTGAGCTCGTTCTGTATAGCGCACGGGAAAGCAATGTCACAGGGAATTTCCCACGGCCTCTTTCCGGGTATAAACTTCGCATTGAATTTTTCTGCGAAAGGAGCGACTATATTTTTGTTTGATGCACGAAGGTCGAGCATGTAATCGACACCTTCGGCGGTCATACCGTCCTTTATATATACATAACCGTCAGGACCGGAAATTGCGATCAATTTTGCGCCGAGCTCTACAAGCTTCTTTGCGGCGCCCCATGCAACGTTTCCGAATCCGGAAATGGCGACTTCCTTGCCGGAGATTTTATCGCCCGTTCTCGCAAGCATATGTTGAGCAAAATAAACAGTACCGTAACCGGTCGCTTCCGGGCGGACAAGGCTTCCGCCGTATTCGCGGCCTTTTCCGGTGAGAACTCCGACAAATGTATTGGTTATGCGCTTATATTGTCCGAAAAGATAACCGATTTCTCTTGCTCCAACACCAATATCTCCTGCCGGAACATCGGTTTCTGGACCGATGTGACGGAACATTTCTGTCATAAAGGACTGGCAGAAACGCATGATTTCCGCGTCGGATTTGCCCTGCGGATCAAAATCGCTGCCGCCTTTGCCGCCGCCCATCGGAAGCGTTGTCAGACTGTTTTTAAAAGTCTGTTCAAAAGCAAGAAATTTGAGAGATCCTATGCAAACTGAAGGGTGAAATCTGAAGCCTCCCTTATAAGGACCGATCGCGCTGTTCATCTGAATGCGGAAGCCTCTGTTTATCTGAATTTCTCCCTTGTCGTCGAGCCACGGAACACGGAACATGACAACTCTTTCAGGTTCGACCATTCTTTCCATTATCTTGTTTTCAAGGTATTTTGGATGGCTGTCAAGAAAATCCTTTAATGATTGAGCAACTTCTTCGACTGCCTGATGGAATAACGGTTCACAGGGGTTTTTGGCTTTTAAATCATCCATGAATTTTTCAACATCGAAAGACATGATAAATCCGTTTCTCGGGAGTTATATTCACGTTTACGCTTTATCCCGTTTGCGAAAACGCGTCTGAGTTATGGTATTAAGCGATGGTATTTTAAGAATTTCAAAAGAATTCTAAATGCTGTATAAGTGACAAATATTGTTGTTTGGAATGCCTTAAAATCAATCGCGGTTATTCTTACAATTGATATTATAGCACTTAGGATTAATAAATACAATATCAAAAATTAAAAATAATGCACAAAAATATTGCGCAAGAATATATATATAAGTATATAATGCTATATTACAATAATGCGAGTAAATTAAAATAATAAGAATTATTATAAAGGAGCAAAAAACACAAAATAAATTATTGAATAATATATAGGACAATAATTGCGCTTATAATATGAAGATGAAGGAAGCAAAACAACCTAAAAATTGCACAAATGAAAGATTCATTCTCCGAAAAATCAAAATCAAAAATACATTAATTAAAAAATGATAAAACAAGACATCAAAACGCAATTTTAAAAAATAAAATTTCATAATAGAAAATCATGACTTATAATGTTGAGACATAAAAATTGCTTATATAAAAATATCTGAATAATTATGCAATTATGCTTGACAATATTGTATAAATGTTATATAATATTCGGAAAGATTGCAATTAATAGGTTTACCGGAGGAAATATATCGAATGAACTTAAAGAAGAAAACGATATTCATCGATGGCAAGGAAGGCACAACAGGGCTTAGAATTTATGAACGGCTCGCAGCCAGAAACGGAATCGATATTGAGCTTTTGACAGTTGAAGAAGCTGTGAGAAAAGATCCGGAAAACCGAAGACGCCTTATAAATGCATCTGATATTGTATTTTTATGCTTGCCGGATGACGCATCGCGTGAATCGGTTGCTTTATGCGAAAATCCGGATACGGTTATTATTGACAGTTCTACGGCATACAGAACAGATCCGAGCTGGGCATACGGTTTTCCGGAGCTTTCTGAACATAATAAGGATAATATTAAAAACGGAAAGAGAATTGCTGTTCCCGGATGTCATGCAAGCGGTTTCGTTTCTATAGTATATCCGCTTGTTAAAGAAGGAATTATTTCAACCGATGAGAGATTTGATTGCTTTTCCCTCACCGGATACAGCGGTGGCGGAAGAAAAATGATCTCTCAATACGAATCTGATATGAATAAATCAAATGGAATGTTCTCACCGAGAATATACGGACTTGGACAAAATCATAAACATCTCAAAGAGATGAAAGCAATATGCGGTTTAAGCAAAAATCCGTTATTTTTACCGATTGTTGACGATTATTTTAGCGGAATGATAGTAAATGTACCGCTGCCTGACGGAATAAGTATTACGAAAGATGAGCTGAGAGTATTTTATTCTGAATATTACAAAAACAGTCGTATAATCAGCGTGTCAAATGAAAATGAACATTATTCGGATGGTTTTATTCCCGCGAATGCTTTTTCGGGATATGATTCCATGATGATATGTGTTACCGGCAGCGATAATGACGACAGCAGAATATTGATCAGCAGTATATTTGACAATCTCGGAAAAGGCGCATCTGGCGCGGCGGTTCAATGTATGAACCTCTCAATGGGAATAGATGAAGCAGCTGGATTGAAATTGATTTGAATTAATAAATTAAAACGGAGAAATATATGAAAAAAACAGAAGGCGGCATATGTGCCGCTAAGGGATATACAGCCGCCGGACTTCACTGCGGCATTAAAAAATATAAAAAGGATCTTGCTTTGATAGTGAGCGATAAACGCGCGTCATGTGCTTGTGTTTATACTAAAAATCTTGTAAAAGGCGCTCCTATTGCTGTAACAAAAAGAAATGTCTCTGATGGATATGCGCAAGCTGTCATATGCAACAGCGGAAATGCGAATACCTGCAACGCTGACGGTGAAAAAGTCGCATATGGAATGTGTGAGCTTGTTGAAAAATATGCCGGGATACAAAAAAGCGATGTTATCGTTGCTTCGACAGGAGTAATAGGAAAGCCGCTTGATATAACACCTATTGAAAATTCGATGTCCGATCTCGTTTCTTCGCTCGGAAATAACAGCTCTGATTGTGTTGAAGCTATAATGACGACTGATACGTTCAAAAAGGAAGCAGCTTTAGAATTTGAAGTTGGAGGCGTTGTCTGCAGAATGGGCGGCATTGCGAAGGGAAGCGGAATGATACATCCCAATATGGCGACTATGCTCGTATTTATAACAACAGACGCTGCGATAGCTCCCGAAATGCTTCAGAAAGCGCTTTCTGAGGTCGTTACAGACACTTATAATATGATAAGCGTAGACGGCGACACCTCGACCAACGACATGGTTTCCGTGCTCGCAAACGGAGAAGCCGGAAACGAAATAATAACAGCTGAAAATGAAGCATATTCTGAATTCAAATCATCACTGAATGAGCTTTGTGCCTATTTATGCCGCATGATAGCTTCCGACGGCGAGGGCGCGACAAAGCTCCTTGAATGCAAGGTTTTGAATTCGAAGGAAAAGAATATCGCACGCATATGCGCCAAAGCAGTAATATGCTCCAGTCTCGTGAAAGCCGCGATGTTTGGTTCTGACGCGAACTGGGGGCGTGTGCTCTGCGCTCTCGGATACAGCGGAGCGGAAATTGACGTAAATCGGGTAGACGTAACATTTATTTCGGCTTCAGGCGCGGTTAAGGTCTGTAAAGACGGAGCCGGAGTGAGCTTTTCAGAGGAAGAAGCAAAAAAAGTGCTTTCCGAAAAAGAAATTATAATAAATATTGATCTTAAGACCGGAGAAGCAGAAGCGACTGCGTGGGGATGCGATCTTACATATGATTATGTTAAGATTAACGGAGATTACAGGACGTGATAACGCGGCTTAAATTCGAAGAAAGGCACAATTATTGTTATGAATGAACATATTTTATCAAACGCTCAGCGGGCGGAGGTGCTTGTTCACGCTCTGCCGTATATTCAGGAATATAATAATAAGATCATTGTCGTAAAATACGGCGGAAACGCCATGATAAACGAAGAGCTTAAAATTGCAGTAATGCATGACATGGTGCTGCTTTCGCTTATCGGCATTAAAGTCGTACTTGTCCACGGCGGCGGACCTGAAATATCGGATATGCTTACCCGCATAGGTAAAAAAAGCGAATTTGTTGACGGCCTGCGAGTTACGGATCGCGAAACAGCCGAAATCGTTCAGATGGTTCTTTCGGGTAAGATTAACAAAGGGCTTGTCAATCTTATACAAAACATCGGCGGCAACGCAATGGGTCTCTGCGGAGCCGACGGAGCTTTGATCAGAGCAAGAATACTCGACGAGCGGCTTGGTTATGTCGGCGAAATAACCGAAATTAATACAAAGCCAATATTGGATCTTATAGAAAAAGGCTATATTCCCGTCATATCAACAGTCGGCTGCGACAGCGAAAACAACATATATAATATCAACGCTGATACTGCCGCCGCCAGAATTGCCGGCGAGCTTAATGCCGAGGCATTGATTTCTATGACCGATATTTCGGGCATAATGAGAGATAAGCTTGATCCTTCTTCTCTTATAACAAAAATAAGCGCAAGCGAATCGCTTCAGCTTATAAAGGACGGAATAATTTGCGGCGGAATGATTCCGAAAACAGACTGCTGCATCGAAGCGATAAGGCGCGGAGTAAAAAAAGTATTTATAATAGATGGAAGAGTCCCTCATTCAATTCTGATTGAAACTCTGACAGATGAGGGCATCGGAACGATGTTCGTAAGGTGATGGAGAAGAATCCATAACAGAAAGGAATAATTATGATTGATATTAAATCCACCTACAGTGAATATATTGCGGAAACATACAGCAGGAACGATTTAGTTATAATGAAGGCAAAGGGAAGCGAGGCCTTCGACGAAAACGGAAAGAGGTATATCGATCTTGGCGCCGGGATCGCCGTGAACATTCTCGGTTATTGTGACGATGAATTTGCCGACGCTGTAGCAAAACAGGCGAGGACAGTGTCGCATACCTCAAATCTGTATTATACCGAGCCGCAGGCCCATCTCGCAAAGCTCATATGTGAAAAATCCGGCATGAAGAAGGTCTTTTTCTCTAATTCCGGAGCTGAAGCAAACGAATGTGCGATAAAGGCCGCGCGTAAATATTCGTGGGATAAATATGGAGAGGAAGCCGGCAGAAATAAAATTATCTGCTTGAATCACAGCTTTCACGGCAGAACGATCGCAACGATTTCAGCAACAGGACAAAGCGAATATCATAAATATTTCGCTCCCTTTCTTCCAGGATATGTGTTTGTCGAGCCGAACGACATAGAAGCTATGGTGGCGGAAGCGAAAAAAGGCGATGTCTGTGCGATTATTGCCGAAATTATTCAAGGCGAGGGCGGAGTTAATCTGCTGAACACTAATTACATCAAATCATTACAGACCATATCTGAAGAAAACGATCTTGTACTTATTATCGACGAAGTTCAGACGGGAAACGGCAGGACCGGCAAATATTTTGCTTATCAGAATTTCGATATAAAACCGGATATTGTGACAACTGCGAAGGGCCTTGGCGGAGGATTACCGATAGGCGCGACGCTCTTTAATGACAGGCTCGCGAATACCCTTACGCCTGGAACGCATGGATCGACCTTCGGAGGAAATCCGATTGTATGCGCCGGCGCCGTTTCAATAGTAGAAAGTATTGATGATAAGCTTTTAGACGAAGTCAAAGCTAAATCCGAGTATATATTTACCAATCTCAGGCAATGCGGCGGAGTTAAAAGTGTCACCGGAATGGGCCTGATGATCGGTATCGAAACAGATAAAAACGCAAAAGAAATCGTGAAGCTTCTTGCTGACAGGGGAGTACTCGTTCTCACGGCAAAAACAAAGCTGCGCCTCGTGCCGGCATTAAATATACCAGTCGGGCTTTTGAAGGAAGCAATTGGAATTATGAAAGAGGTATTGCAATGAAGGATCTTCTTAAGCTGGGTGATCTTACTCAGCAGGAAATAACCGATATATTGAATCTTGCCGATCAGCTTAAATATGAAAAAGCTCACGGCACCGCGCATAAATTGCTGAACGGTAAAACGCTAGGCATGATTTTTGAAAAGTCGTCGACACGTACAAGAGTTTCTTTCGAGGTCGGCATGTTTGAACTTGGCGGGAACGCCCTGTTTTTATCAAACCGTGACCTTCAGATAGGACGCGGCGAGCCACTTGAAGATACCGCGCGCGTGCTTTCACGTTATCTTGATGTTATAATGATACGGACATTTAAACAGTCCGACGTTGAAAAGCTGGCGGAATATGCGTCAATACCGATCATTAACGCGCTGACGGATTATGCGCATCCTTGTCAGGTGCTGGCCGATCTTATGACCATACGTGAATATTGCGGTAAACTTAAAGGATTAAAGCTTGCCTTTATCGGCGATGGAAATAATATGGCAAATTCACTCATAGTCGGTGGAATTAAAACCGGGATGAGTGTTTCAATCGCATGTCCCAATGAATATAAGCCCGATACCGGCATAATGAACTGGGCAAACGAAAGCGGTAATTTCGTATGTACGGATAATATTGAAGAAGCAGCTGCGGATGCGGATGTTTTGTATACAGATGTGTGGGCTTCCATGGGCTTCGAGGATGAAGCGGCTGTACGCAGGAAAGCATTTACAGGATATCAGATCAACGATAAACTGCTTAAATGTGCCAAGCCGGGAGCTATCGTGCTTCATTGTCTTCCCGCTCATCGCGGCGAAGAAATTACTGCCGATGTATTTGAAGCTCATGCTAAAGAGATATTCGACGAGGCGGAAAACCGTCTTCACGCACAGAAAGCAGTGCTTGTAAAGCTTCTCGGCAAAGCTTGACAAATGAATAAACGCGTTTAATAATCAGAAAGGCATGGATTAAAAAATGGACAAAGTCAAGATAACGCTCTCGGACGGTCAATGCTTTTACGGAGAATCGTTTGGCGCTCCTTTAAACGGGCAAACGGTTATCGGAGAGCTGGTTTTTGCCACCGGGATGACCGGTTATATAGAGACACTCACAGATCCGAGTTATTTCGGCCAGATTGTAATGCAGACATTCCCTATGATAGGTAATTACGGAATGATAGAAGAAGACAGGGAGAGTAAAAAATCATACATAAAAGCTTATGTTGTGCGTGAATGGTGCGATACTCCGTCGAATTTCAGATGTGAAGAGAATTTAGACGCTTTTCTGAAAAATCAAGGCATCACAGGAGTATGCGGCGTTGATACCCGTCAGATTACAAGAACAATAAGAGAAAACGGCGTAATGAACGCGATGATATCGTCATGTCAGGATAACGGACTGAATAACGATACGTCAGAATCATACAAAGTAACAATTAAACAAATTAACAATTATGTAGTTGCGAATGCCGTTATGAGTGTTTCTAGGAAAAAGCCGTCACGATATCCCTCCTCCGCGTCTCAAGACGGGAAATATAAGGTTGCTCTTATAGATTACGGCGCCAAGCATAATATAATCCGCGAGCTTAACAAGCGGGAATGCGATGTAACAGTACTTCCTCACGATACGCCGGCAAATGATATAATAAAAGGTGGCTATGACGGATTAATGCTTTCAAACGGACCTGGCGATCCGGCAGAAAACAAAGATTGTATAAAAGTTGTCTCAGAGCTTTTCGGAAAGATACCCATGTTCGGGATATGTCTCGGACATCAGATAATGGCTCTTGCAGCCGGAGCGAGGACGGAAAAGCTTAAATACGGTCATAGAGGATTGAATCAACCAGTTAAAAATATTTCATCCGGAAGGGTTTTTATTTCGAGCCAGAACCACGGTTACGCGGTCGTTGCGGACAGCATACCTAAAAAAATGGGATATATAAGCTATTTAAACGCAAACGACGGAAGCTGTGAAGGAGCGGAATATCCGGAATACCACGCGTTTTCCGTGCAGTTTCATCCCGAGGCATCTTGCGGTCCGCATGATACGATGATGCTGTTCGACAAGTTCACGGAGTTAATGAGCATGTCAAAGCTCATAAGCAAGCCTGAACAAACAAAATAAATGAAACGAGGTGAAGGATATGCCGCTTAATAAAAAAATAAAAAAAGTACTTATGATCGGTTCCGGTCCTATAGTTATCGGGCAGGCCGCCGAATTCGATTACGCAGGCGCACAGGCATGCCGGGTATTAAAAGATGCCGGAGTCAATGTCGTACTGGTAAATTCAAATCCTGCCACAATAATGACCGACACCCAGCTTGCGGATGAAATATATCTTGAACCGCTGACTGTGCAAACTGTCAAACGAATAATAGAAAAAGAACAACCGGACAGTATGCTTGCCGGGCTCGGAGGGCAAACCGGGCTTACGATTGCAATGCAGCTTTCACATGAAGGATACCTTAAAAAAATGGGTGTCAGACTTCTGGGAACAAGCGCGGAAGCGATAGATAAAGCTGAAGACAGAGAGCTTTTTAAAGAGACAATGATCTCAATAGGTCAACCCGTTATACCGTCCGACATAACATCGGCAGTCGAAGGCGCGCTTTCCATTGCCGACAAAATCGGATACCCGGTAATAGTACGTCCGGCATTTACGCTTGGTGGATCCGGCGGAGGAGTCGCATATAACGCGGACGAGCTTAAGGTCATTGCTGACAACGGTCTTGTCCAGTCCCCGATTACGCAGGTACTGATCGAAAGATATATTTACGGCTGGAAAGAAATCGAATTTGAAGTAATGCGTGACGCGAACAACAACTGCATCGCAATATGCAGCATGGAGAATGTGGATCCAGTCGGAGTTCATACCGGCGACAGTATAGTCGTCGCTCCCGCTCTTACTCTTGCCGATAAAGAATTCGAAATGCTCAGGACGGCCTCGATTTCAATTATATCAGAGCTTGGCATAGAGGGCGGCTGCAACTGTCAGTTTGCACTTGATCCGAACAGCTTTAATTATGCCGTTATAGAAGTAAACCCGCGTGTTTCGCGTTCATCTGCTCTTGCCAGCAAAGCGACCGGATATCCGATTGCAAAGGTCACAACGAAAATCGCGCTCGGTTATACGCTTGACGAAATAATCAACGACGTAACCGGTAAAACATATGCGTGCTTTGAACCTGCGCTTGATTATGTAGTGGTTAAATTTCCGAAATGGCCCTTTGACAAATTCATAAACGCAAAGCATTCGCTCGGTACTCAGATGAAGGCTACGGGCGAAGTGATGGCGATAGGTTCCGGATTTGAACAGGCGCTCATGAAGGCAATACGCGGAGCGGAGATATCCGCAGATACGCTCGCACTTAAAAAGCTGAGAAACGATGAGATCGATATACGAGAAAAGCTCAAGGATATTGACGATATTCGTTTATTCACGATATACGAAGCGCTGCGCCGCGGCGTTGAAATTGACGAAATATTCAATATTACAAAAATCGACAGGTTCTTTATCAATAAAATCAAAAAGCTTCTTGATACCGAGATGGAGCTTTCCAAAGGAAATCTCACCGATGAGCTTTATCTTAAAGCTAAGAAGCAGGGATATACGGACGATGCGATAAAGAGAATGTCCGGAAAACCTATTGCACACCCACATTACGCGGTTTATAAAAAGGTTGATACCTGCGCGGCGGAATTTTATGCGGAAACACCGTATTATTATTCAACTCACGACGATTATTGCGAGTCACGTGTGCTTTTAAAGAACAGGAGCAAAGATAAACAGACGGTTATTGTTCTCGGCTCCGGTCCGATCAGAATAGGCCAGGGAATTGAATTTGATTATTCATCAGTTCATTGTGTCAACACATTGAAAAAAATGGGTTTTGATGTTGTTATAATCAACAACAACCCGGAAACCGTTTCAACCGACTTTGATATATCCGACCGGCTTTATTTCGAATCGCTCACACCGGAAGACGTGATGAATGTCATAAGGGTCGAGAATCCGATCGGTGTTGTCGTGGCTTTCGGCGGACAGACGGCGATCAAGCTGACAAAATTCCTCGATCAAAACGGAATCAAAATCCTCGGCACAAGCGCAGAATCAATCGATATTGCCGAAGACCGTGAGAGATTTGATGAGCTTTTGGAAAAATTCGGGATTAAACGTCCGAAAGGTCACGGGATTCTGACGCTTGAAGAAGCTTTGAAGGCTTCCGAAGAGCTTGAATATCCCGTGCTGCTGCGTCCATCATATGTTATCGGCGGACAGAATATGGTAATTGCCTATACAGAAGAAGACGTAAAACGCTATATGGCAATAATACTCGAATCCAAAATCGAGAATCCCGTACTTGTAGATAAATACATGATGGGAACAGAACTCGAAGTTGATGTCATTTCCGACGGAAAAGACGTATTGATACCTGGCATAATGGAGCATATCGAACGCGCCGGTGTGCATAGCGGAGACTCCATTGCCGTTTATCCTCCGTATAACCTCAATGACAAGCTTTTAAAAAATATTATAGATAATTCCGAAAAGCTTGCTCTTTCGCTTGGCACAAAAGGTCTTGTAAATATACAATACTTGATTTACCGCAACGAATTATATGTTATAGAAGTAAATCCGCGCGCGTCGCGGACGATTCCATATATCAGTAAAGTCACGGGAGTGCCGATGGTTGAGCTTGCGACCAGAGTTATGTTTGATGAGCCGCTTTCCGGAATGGGATACGGTACTGGTTTGTATAAAATCCCGCCCTATGTTGCGGTGAAGGTTCCTGTATTTTCTTTTCAAAAGCTGTTGGATGCCAATTCCACTCTCGGACCGGAAATGAAATCCACCGGAGAAGTTCTCGGCATCGGTAAAACACTTGAAGAAGCATTGTTCAAAGGGCTTGTTTCCGCCGGCTTTAAAATTACCGCTCCTAATGCGCAGAAACATGTAGGAGTTTATATTACAGTCAACAAACAGGACAGATTTGAGATTGTGAGACTGGCCAAAAAGTTTATCGATCTTGGGCTTGATATCTATGCTACAAAGGGTACCGCGTCAGTAATTTCACAGCTCGGTACGGATGTGACAGTCGTTCCCCGCTTGTCTGAAAGCGACGATGTATTGAAGCTTCTTGAGGCAGGAAAGATTGATTATATTATTTATACCGGTTCAAATGAAATCAACGCCGTAAACGATTTTATCAGGCTTCACCGCAGAGCGCTTCAATTATTCGTTTGCTGCCTTACATCGCTTGACACCGCAAACGCTCTCGCGGACATACTCGCAAGCAGGTTCAATCAGAATAACACTGAGCTTGTCGATATTGCACATCTCAGAAAAGAAAAGAAAAAGATTAAATTCGTTAAAATGGCGGGCTCGGGAAACGATTACATCTTTATAGAAAACTTCGACAACTCAATAAGCTGTCCGGAATCGCTTGCGCTCAGCTTTGCGGACCGTCATTTCGGAATTGGCGGCGACGGACTTGTATTAATAGAAAAATCCGAAAAAGCTGATGCGAAAATGAGAATATTCAACAAGGACGGCAGCGAAGGCAAGACTGCAGGCAACTGTTTGCGATGTGTCGGCAAGTATCTTCACGACTTCGGATATACCGACAAAGAGGAAGTCACAATAGAAACAGCCGGCGGAATAAAGAAAATGAAGCTGTATACCATAAACAACCTTGTCAGCTCCGCGTGTGTAGATATGGGACAAGCATCGCTTCTGCCTTCCCAAATTCCGGTTTTACTTGACGGCGACAAAATTATCGACAGACCCATGATTATCGGCGGAACCGAATACAGAATAACATGCGTTTCCGTGGGAAATCCGCATTGTGTGGTATTTGTTAATCATGTTGATTCCTTTGATGTTGAAGGAGTCGGAAAAATGTTTGAAATAAACCCGATTTTTCCGGAACGAGTAAATACTGAATTCGTGCGTGTTGTAAACGAATCGACGATCAAAATGCGCGTATGGGAGAGAGGCAACGGAGAGACCTGGGCATGCGGCACAGGCGCATGCGCGGCGGTTGTTGCCGCTGTTGAAAACGGGCTATGTAAAAAAGGCGAAGACATTACCGTAAAGGTAAGAGGCGGAGATCTGATCGTAAATTATACTGACGAACGTGTGCTTTTAACAGGAAACGCCGTTCTCATATATGAAGGCGTAACAGAGTATTGATCAAGTATTGAAATCAGTAACATGGGATTTATAATAACACCATATAGAGAATATCGAAAGGAAAATGTAAAAACAATGAAGAATAACATTAAAAAGATAGTTCTGGCTTATTCGGGCGGACTTGACACCTCAATAATTATTCCATGGCTTAAGGAAAACTACGAAGGATGCGAAGTAATTGCGGTCGCCGCCGACGTAGGACAGGGTAAGGAGCTTTCCGGTTTACGTGAAAAAGCCATTAAAACAGGCGCCTCAAAAATTTATATTGAGGATCTCACAAAGGAATTCGTCGAGGATTATATATTTCCGACGGTAAAAGCCGGCGCCAAATATGAAAACAAATATCTCCTCGGCACGAGCTTTGCGCGTCCCATAATCGCGAAACGCATTGTTGAAATCGCTCTTAAGGAAGGCGCGGACGCGATCGCTCACGGATGCACCGGTAAAGGAAACGACCAGGTAAGATTCGAGTTGACGATAAAAGCATTTGCGCCTGAAATGAAGATAATTGCTCCATGGCGCGAATGGAGCATCAAGTCCAGAGATGAAGAAATAGATTATGCAATATCAAAAAACATACCGCTCAATATTACACGGGAAACAAACTATTCGAAGGACATGAACATCTGGCATCTTTCACATGAAGGAATGGATCTTGAAAGCCCGGCCAACGAACCGAATTATGATAAGATTCTCGAACTCGGTGTTTCGCCGGAAAAAGCTCCTGATAAACCGGAATATGTAAAAATAGGTTTTGAAAAGGGCAATCCGGTGAGTATTGACGGTGAAAAGCTCGGAGCTGTTGAAATAGTCAAAAAGCTCAACGAATTGGGCGGCAGAAACGGAATAGGTATTCTCGACCTGGTCGAAAACAGACTTGTCGGCATGAAAAGCCGCGGAGTATACGAGACTCCCGGCGGAACTATCCTTTATGACGCGCATGAGCTTCTTGAAAGCGTTACGCTTGACAGAGATACAATGCACACAAAACAGATGCTTGCCGGGAAATTTGCGGATCTCGTCTATTTCGGTCAATGGTTTACTCCTCTTCGCGAAGCGCTCAGTGCGTTTGTTGATAAAACACAGGAAAATGTAACCGGCGAAGTGCTGATAAAGCTTTATAAAGGAAATGTTATTCCTGCTTCCATCATATCTCCGTATTCGTTATATGATGAAGAAATAGCGACCTTCTCAAAGGACGACGTTTATGATCAAAAGGATTCCGCAGGATTTATCAACTTGTTCGGGCTGCCAATACAGGTAAAAGCGCGCGCAGATTTGCGCAATAAGAAAAAATAAGGAAAATAAATTATGAAAATGTGGGAAGGACGCTTTTCAAAAAAAAGCGACAGCGCCCTTGACGCTTTCAATAGCTCGATTGCGTTTGACAGCAGGATGTACAGAGAAGATATAACCGGAAGTATTGCTCACGCAAGGATGCTCGGTAAGCAGGAGATAATATCAAAAGAGGCTGCTGACGAAATTGTCAGCGGCCTTGAAGGTATACTTACCGATATAGAAACCGGAAAGCTTGAAATTTCACCGGACGCAGAGGATATTCATATGTTTATTGAAGAAGAGCTTTCTCTGCGTATCGGCGAAAATGGTAAACGCCTCCATACCGCCCGAAGCCGAAATGATCAAGTCGCTCTCGACATAAAAATGTATATCAAGAATATGTTAAAAGAAGTGAAAGCGTCGCTTCTCGAACTGCTCCGCGCATTGTACGGTATGGCTGAAAAAAATACGGACACCGTGATGCCCGGTTATACTCATTTACAGAGAGCCCAGCCTGTTACATTTTCGCATTACATGCTCGCATACGCGGAAATGATAATGCGCGACATTGACAGACTTACCTGCACATATCACCGTGCCAATGTAATGCCACTCGGAAGCGGTGCGCTTGCATCGACAACATATCCGCTCGACCGTCATTTTGTGGCAACATCATTGAATTTTGCGGATATAACATATAATTCACTCGACGGAGTGAGCGACAGGGATTCTGTTATTGAATTCGCGTTCGATTTATCAGTTGTAATGATGCACCTTTCACGGCTTTCCGAGGAAATCATACTTTGGTCTTCTAGCGAGTTTTCATTTGTCGAGCTTGACGACGCTTTTTCCACCGGATCATCAATTATGCCGCAAAAGAAAAACCCTGACATTCCTGAGCTTGTCAGAGGAAAGACGGGGCGCGTATACGGAGATCTTACGGCATTGCTTGTAATGATGAAGTCTCTTCCGCTTGCGTACAACAAAGATATGCAGGAAGACAAAGAGGCGCTTTTCGATGCCATTGACAATTCGATCCTGTGCATTAATATCTTTGCTCGTATGCTGCCTACATTAAAGGTTAAACGGGAGAATATGCGTGCCGCCGCGTCAGGCGGATTTATTAACGCGACTGATCTTGCCGATTATCTTACTAAAAAGGGTATGCCATTCCGCACCGCATATAAAACAGTCGGAAGCATGGTTGCTTATTGTAACGGAAAGAAAAAAGGTTTTGAGAATCTCGAAATGACTGAATATAATATGTTCTCAGACTTATTTGACAAGGATGTTTTCGAAGCAATAAATCTTGAAAATTGCGTTGCAAGACGTGATATAGTAGGAGGGCCCGGTCCTCACAGCACGGAAATTCAACTTGCCCGCCTCAAGGATTTTATCGAAAGCAATATAGACAATCGATAAATGTTGAGTACGAGAAAAACGGCTTCTTTGAAAAGAAGCTTGTCAAGAAATTTCATATGTCGTGTGTTATTATAATATCATTTATTTGTATACAAGGAAAGCTGCCGTTAAACAACAAATTAACGGCAGCTCGTTTTATTAACTCGGCATTTAAATAATTACCGCCTAAAGAAAGAAATACTCTGGTATATAGGCTTTTCTCTCTTATAAAACAAGGCTTATTTAAATGCCGTTTTAATAATATTGCTTATTCCACCGGTTCTGTACACGGGCAGACAATTTCAGGGATTATATCGTCGTTGTACAGGAATTTTACGGCATTTGATATAATTTTTTGTATATTTTCGTTATGATACGCACCATTTGTTTCATGACCGGGTTGTAAATAAAAAACTTTGCCGCGGCCTCTGTTAAAGACGCATCCGGTTCTGAAAACCTCACCGCCGTTGAACCATCCTAAGTATACAATGTCGTCGGGCTTTGGAATATCAAAAAATTCGCCATACATTTCCTCAGATTCAAGTTTGAAATCCTCGGGTACGCCCTTTGCTATCGGATGAGACGGATTCACACACCAAATATGCTCTCTGGTGGCGTCTCTCCAGCGGAGAGAACATGACGTGCCCATAAGAGCTTTGAATATCTTTGAATAATGCCCGGAATGAAGAACAATCAGCCCCATACCGCAAAGGACTCTGTTTTTGATTTTTTCAACGAGAGCATCGTCAACCGCTTGGTGAGCTGCGTGACCCCACCATGTGAGGACATCGGTATTATTAAGTACTTCGTCCGGCAGTCCCTGATTGGGCATATCAAGTGTTGAGGTACGGACATTCAGCTCCGGATCTTTTGAAAGGAAATCGGCTATGCATCCGTGAATACCCTTTGGATACATTTTTGCGGTATCTGAATCATTCTTTTCATGAACATATTCATGCCAGACGGTTACATTAATCATAAAAGATTCTCCTTGATTTCTGAAAGAATTAGCTGCTCGGTTTCAGGCTTGAAGCCTTCACGGGCATAATAACAACAACAGCTTCCTGATGGCTCATAGCCTCCGTAGTCATACATATCGGCAGTGCAGATATAACCCGGAGTACCGTTTGAATAGCCCGCCACAATCGTATGGCGGCCGGGAAGCATAGCTTTTATTGCATAATCATATTCGACACACACTTCGCCTTCAAGCCCAAAAAGTGTGAAAGAGTCGCCGATATCGATTCTCTGTACGGAATAGCCGACATCCGGAGAAATTGTTTCATATTCGGTATAGTATTTCATCAAAGGGTTTTTATAAAGTTCGAGAGTTTGTTCATCGGCTTTCTTTTTATATTCGTCTTTAGGAAGCAGCGACTGGTATTGAATCTTGAAATTTGTTTTCTTTGAAATAAGTTTTCCGGAAACAGAGTTGCCGGGCATTGATTCAAGCTCAATGACCTTATTCGCGAGAAGCTTTCCGAAATGTTCAACATCCTCATATGTACCTCCGCGGAAGCCATTGCCTGCATCATTAATCGTTCTTACACGAATGTTTCCGCAGCAGCCCTGTAAAAACAGAGCAGTCGTTCCCGGGAACGCGGATTCGAGATGTCTTTTTGCCGCGGCAGGATAATCACCGGATATTTCATCAAAACCGGTTGTGCTCGGATGACAAGTATACTGGAAGAAAAGAGCTTTGAGCTTACCTTTGCAGACGGCCTTTAAAAGCGTTACCTCGTCATTTCGTATGCCTTTTTCATAAGGGGCAAAATAATATGTTCCAGTTTCAATATTTCGGCGATTGATTCCTATTCCATAACATTCGCCGGTTGTGTATGATAATTCGCCCTGTTCAAGGTCCTCAAACGCTCCTACGGCAGCTTTTACTGCGGAGTCATAAAAGAAATCCGCGTATTCCTTTAAATATGCGCCTATTCCGGGATTTACGTTTTCGGAGGTTTGAGGCGCGCTGTGAGTGTGGCTTGCGTTAAAAAGAATTGAATCAGCCGGGACTTTTGTTTTTTCGGATATGAGCTTTGCGCAATTTTTTGCTTTGGCAGCATCAAAACCAAGCACATCAGCGGTTACGATGATTGCAAATGTCCCATTGCTTTCAAAAGCGATGGCGGAAGTAAAAATATCGTCGTGAATTCCGGTGAATTTACGGTCAGGATTGCCGAATCCGGTGAGATGGATGGGCAGGGTAGTTGAAATACATTTTTTACAGACACCGATTTTCATTTTAATACCAACCTTTGATTATAATTTATAAACTCAGCATTACGATGACGCCTATTCCGACGCCGATCGCGATGTATGAAATCAAATTCAATTTCTCTTTAAAGAAGAATCTTCCGATAAGAGCCGATAGAATCATAGAAGAACCGCTGCATACCGGATATTGTATTGCCGAAGATGAATATGCGACGAGCTGAGATGAAGCTATGAGGTTAACGCCGAGCGAAATTGAAAGCAATATTGAGGCGGGCAGAATGCTCATGAAATAAATGGGCGCTCGCTTTGTCTCAATGTAACTATCTGCATTTATTGATGCTGTAATGTCTTCCTCCGGGGACATTTTGAATTTTAACTTGCCAAAGCCTCCCGTAAAGACGAATATTAAAAATGAAGTAATTGCGGCGAACATAAAATACAAAAACATCATTTCATTTTTTTGGGTATTCTGATTATATATAACCTGCATTCGGACGAAAAGATTTATAAAGCTGTTAGTAATAAATGTCAGCGTAATAAATATTATCCAGCGAATGTTTGCTTTTTTTGATACTCCGGTTTTTGATCTTGAAATCGTTAAAACGCAGACACATGCAATCATAAGAACAAGAGCAAATCCCTGCAATGCCGTCATTGTTTCATTTAAAAATAATATTGCGTAAAAGATTACCGCAAATGAGCTTAAATTTAATAAAACAACGGAAATTGTATACGGACCGCAGGTAAGGGAAACCAGATACAGATACGCGGCTATTGCCAGGCAAGCTCCGCCGCCCAAAGCGCAAAGCACTGTGGAAAGAGAAGATGAAAAGCCGTTATTTGATATAATTATGGCAACAAGAAAATATAGCGATGAAAATGACATATATATTGTACATAGGAGAGCGGGAGAAGACGGATTCTTTCCCTGACGCATACTGCCGAATTTATAAAATAAACCGGTGAGGACAGAGGAAAGAATAGTAAGAAAAAAATATAAAATTATCATTTAGGGATAATTACCGTCATTCCTTGTTTATGATGTGATATGCTGCCGTCATACCTTGGTATACGGCCTTTGCCACTTGAAAAGGAGCGCCGGTACAGTCTCCGGCCGCATAAAATCCCGGAATGTCTGTCTGCATGTTTTTATCAACTGTTATTATACCGTTTTCTGCATAAAGTCCGAGCTTTCGCGCGAAAGCGTCGCTGCCGGCTGTGCCGAGAGCGATAAACATACCTGAAAATTCATCTGTGGCCCCATCAACAAATTCGACACCGTTGAACATGTCGTCTTTTTCCAAAACGCGGGCGATCTTTTTTATTTCCGTCTTAATGTTTGATATATTCGAAAGATCAAAAGTATCATATTCCTGTCCATTGGTAAGAATGACGACTTCTTTGCAAATATTTGAAAGATAACGCGCTTCATGAAGCGCAAATTCGCCGTTTCCAAGTACACATACGCGTTTCTCGCGGAAGAAGAATCCGTCGCAGACCGCGCATCTGCTGACACCTTTTCCTTCAAGATCTGCCAGCCCGGGTATTTTTACGCTTTTCTTTTCAACACCGACAGCAAACACGATATTGGTAGAAATATATTCGTTTTTATCTGTTGTCGTGGTAAAAACACCGTCTCCTGGTGTTATGTCTGTTGCTTCTTCGGTTCTGATTTCAATTCCGAGCGAAGTCGCAAGCTTAATGCCGGATTCAAAAAGCTCGACGCCGGAGCCATAGAATCCGTAATAATTTTCAATAAGCTTTGATTTTAAAAGCGAACCGGAATGTTTTCCGATGACTGTCACATTTTTACCGGCTCTCTTCAGGTATACGGCTGCTGAAATGCCGGCGGGACCGTTTCCTATTATTAATGCGTCTAAAATATTACTCATTTCTATTCCATTTCTTTTGAAAAATTGCTATAATATATTATAGCTTTAAAATATATGAATGTCAATTAAAACAAGGAAAAAGAATATGTCGATATGATACAATCAACTATGGGAAAATATAACGCGATAGGTGAAAATGTTGAAAAGCAACTGAAGAGAAGATTTGAAAATTTACCCGTGGGAATACTTATAACCGATTCGAATCAATTTATTATATATAAAAATCAAATGGCGAGAAAGCTTGTACCGAATCAAAGAATCGGATCAAGATTCAGAGAAAAAGATGAGTTAGATCCAACTAAGGATCTTTTTGGTTTATATAATATCGACGGTATAAGTTTGTTTTGCTGCGCAAGAAATTTTAAATATCTTGGTGAAGGCTGTCGTATTGTCTCCTTCATGTCTGATATGTTCGTTGATGACAGAGATTTTAAAATGTTTGCTGAGTATGCCGAAGAAGAAGCGGAAGCGTTTTTAACAAATTATACCAATATTAAAGGGACATGTGATTTTTCATTACTTCGAGCATATATAAATAAATCAAGCGATAATCTTGACAGAGTTATTGATTGTAAAAGAATTATAAAAGCTTTTTACCGAGATATAATTACGGTTCATCCAGATATCGTTTTTCCATGTCTTTTATCTGAAGTAAAGAATTGTTTTTTGTCAATTACTGAAAGCACTGTAAAACAATATAAAATTAATCTTAAAATTAAAAATGATCCGGGCATTATTCTAATGGTTAATTTTAAAGATTTATTATATATAATGATTAATATATTTAATTATTGCTTGATTTACAGTATTGAAAACGAAATTGAGCTCGGCTTTATCCCCGATTTTGGTTATGAAAAAATAAAATTTTCTTTTACAGACAAAAACGGAGTGTTCAGAATGTTCAAAACGCTTTATTATAACAATCAAAGCAAAAACAAACTAAACATGGCGTGCTTTTCTTTTTTGCCCCTTATGATCGCGAATGCTGTATGCGCAAAATATGGACATGAAATTGAATTTACTGCGGAAGACGGATTAGCTTCAGTTATTGTCAGAGTACCTATAACAAATAAGATGCCGGAGCTAAGAGTTCGCTCCGGCGATGAAATAAGTAATTTTACAGAAGAAAGCGGAAACGCGCCGATAAAAGATGTGCTTTTGAATGCGTTGAAGAAAATGCTGGATGAAGAGGATTATCGGCAATAACCTGTTTCCATGTCTATAATGTTTTTAAGCGGTAAATCCGAATCGAATCTGAAAGCATTGTCAATACATATTGAAACGATATTATCATATGTTTGTCTCAGATGATAGAAACCGGAAACATGCGGTGTTATTATCGCGTTTTCAAGCTTCCATAAACGATGGTCAGAAGGAAGCGGTTCGGGTGACGTTACATCAAGCGCGGCGCCGTAAAGCAAGCCGGATTCGAGAGCGTCACACAAGGCATCGGTATCTATTGCGTTGCCTCTTCCGACATTTATCAGTACTGCGCCGGGTTTCATTGAAAATATTCTTGCTCTGTTCATTATAAACTCTGTTTCAGGCGTGTTAGGCAAAGCCATTGCAACGATATCGCACTTCGGAATCACTTCGTCGAGCATTTCAGATAGGTATAGCTCGTCAACATAATCAGGCTTTTCTGAAGCGCGTCGTTTTATACCTATAATATAACATCCGAGAGCTTTCATGCGCTTTGCAAAGGCTTTGCCGATATCGCCCAAACCGAGTATGCATACCGCAGAGCCTTCAATTGATTTAACCTCTCCTCTGTCAAGCCATAATGATTTATTTTGATTGTCACGGTAAAGATTCAGCTTTTTATAAAGAGAAAATACGCATCCGACCATATGCTCGGAAATAGCATGACCGAAAGCGCCGGTGACATTGGTAAGGATAATATTTCGTGGGAAAATAATTGATTTTGTATATCGGTCTACTCCTGCCCAGCTGACCTGTACCCATTTCAGCCTTTTTGACGCCGCGCAAAACTCCGCCGGCGGGTTTCCGATTATTCCGTCAGCATTTATTACCTGCTCTACAGAAACGGATTCATCGGATGAAAACTCCACTACAGAATTTTTAAGCCCGTCGGTTAGACGGGCTTTGGTAGTGTCTTCAAAAGGCAGAAGCACGAGAAGCTTCTTTTTTGCAGACATAACGGTGTCAATCCTCTGAATCACTGTCTGATTCGTCCTCGGAATCAACTACGCCGTTTTTAATGTTTTCATAACAGGCGGAGCATACTGTTTTTCCCATATAATTCATCAGATTCTTCGTAGAATCGCAGAAAATGCAGCTGTCGGCATATTTGCGAAGAATTATCTGATTGTTATCAGAAAAAATTTCAACTTTATCCTGAATGTTGATACCGAGGCGTCTTCTGATATCGCAGGGAATGACTATTCTTCCGAGGTCATCAATTCCTCTGACACTGCCTCTTGTTTTTTTAAGTTTTGACATAAATTACCTCCAATATTTGTGCTAAGTTTATCATAATTCGATTTAAAAGTCAATGAGAAAACAAAAATTTAATATATATGACAAAATTCGACAATATATTTAAATATTAATCGTAAATGTCACATTTTTATTTGGGTATTCACACGCCCGGATCTTTTTTTAATGACATGTGATGATAAATGGAAAAGCATAAGGGTAATCGCTAAACCGAACAGGACATCGGAAGCATAGTGCGCTCCGTTATATACTCTGCTAATGGCAATTATGAGGATCCAGATAATAAGTAAAATACGTACAAACAATCTGTTTCTGGGTTTATCACAGAAAATATATAATGAATATACGCAGGCCGCATTTGCAACATGGCCGGAAGGGAAAGAAGTATTGGTATCCCAAAGGGTAGGGAACGCCGATATTAATCCGTTGGGAAGATAAAACGGGGTAAAATCAGAATTATCTTTCATTAGATTACGGAATCTGATCCGTCCCCAAAAAATTTTCATTATAAAAACCACCAACAGAGTCAGCACACAGGTTAAAGCGACAATCCGGCAGTTATCAATGAATTTACTATATGACGGAGTGACTGTAAACTCGCCGATATGCTTATTGCCGATCTGTAAACCGAATTTATGCCGCATAAAAAGACTGGTTGTATAATAAAAAACAGATTCAAGTAAAATTGAAAGTAAAAATGTAACGGTTTTATTCATACCATACCCATATGCGTATTTATGCATTGTATCAAATACATATACAAAAGCGCCTATCGATATTATTATATAAAAAGCACAAAAAATAAAGATTAACACTTTTCTTTTAATCGAAAGTAAATTCGTGTTTGCTTGATTTATCTTTTTATTCCTGTTTGATTTAACAAGATAGATTTTGTCGATCAGAAGCACATTAAGAGAGAATACAGCTATAAAAATTGCGGGTGTTTCTCCGAATATTTCAAATGTATTCCATATAACAGAATTCGGATTATATACAGCTAATGAAATTTGCAGATCATATTTAGAAAATATAAATGCCAATATTAAAAATGCTAAAAATGCGAGTATATAAACAATACGCGATATTGTTTTTACCGTACGTGAATTATCGGTCGACATCGACATTAAGCTTCCTTTCAAGCTGACGCTGAATAATTGGTTTGCCTGCCTCATTTGAATTACAAGCAGCAATAACTGTTAATGAAAAATATTCCATATACAGGGTTTTTTGTCATTAAGCGTATCACCGTTTTAATAAGAATGAGGCAGGCTGTAATTATTATGCCTTTATGGTTTTTGATTTAAGCTTTTTTTCTTTGTATATCATTGCCCATATAGGCGACGCAAGGAAGGAGCTTGAATAGAATCCCGCGATCAGACCGATTATAAGGGGAAGAGCAAAATTCTTAATTGAGGTCACTCCGAGGATGTAAATCATCGTAATGGTAAGAAGAGTGGTTACGGTTGTGTTTACCATTCTGGCGAATGTTCTGTTAGAGCTTAAATTTACATTTTCGGCAGGAGCCAATGTTGAGCTAAGTTTCTTATTCTCACGGATACGGTCAAAAACTATAATTGTATTATTAATCGAATATCCGAGAATGGTAAGAATCGCGGCAACAAGATTGGAGTTGACTGGAATTTGGAAAATGGAGTATAACGTAAGCATGATGAATACATCATGAAATAGGCAGATAATTGCAGACGCGCCTGTGTATAAATCAAATCTGATCCATATATATAAGAGCATGAGCGCTATGGCAATTATCGTAGCCAAGAAAAGACTTCGTGTGATATCCTTTGTCATTGAAGCTCCGACATTTGATACCTGATAATCGGTAAAGTCTTCGCCAAGCTCGAATTTATCAATCAGCTTTGCAACGATGCTTTCACGTTTGGCAGAGTCAACCTCAAGAGTTTTAATGAGAACGCTTTTACCGTCGCGTCCGGCAAGTTGAATTGAAGACGGCTCAAATCCTGCAGTATCTTTAATTATTGCTTTAATATCGGCTTTGACGCCGTCCGTTATCTTTCTGGACAAATTAATGGTAAATGATGTGCCTCCGATGAAATCCGCATCCAGATTGAAACCGGAAATGATCATGGATACGATACCTATCAGGATAAAAACTGTGCTGATAAGCAAGAATAATTTTCTTTTTCCAAAGAAGTCTAAGTTCATATTTCTAACAAATTTCATTTATATACCTCCTTCGGATTAAGCGACATAATACTTTGTATCGGACAATTTGGAATGAACAAAGGCGTTGAGTATGAAACGGGTAATAGATACCGCCGTGAGGAAGGAGACAAGAACGCCTATAAACAGCGTTATGGCAAATCCCTTAATAAATCCGGATCCGAAAATCCACAATACGACGGCAGCTATGATTGTTGTGATATTACTGTCCAGGATAGCGGTAAATGCGCGTGAAAAGCCTGTTTTGATTGCCGCAGACATACTCTTCCCGAAGCCGACTTCTTCATTGATACGTTCATAAATGACGACGTTGGCGTCGACCGCCATACCTATCGAAAGAACGATACCCGCAATGCCGGGAAGTGAAAGGTTAATGCGGAACATGACAATAAGTATGCCGACAATGCATGTATAAATGACAAGCGAGAGAGATGATACGACGCCAAGCAGTCTATAAACGAGTATCATGAATATTATGACCAGAACAAGGCCGATTCCCGCCGCGAGAAGGCTGGATTCAAGTGCGTTTTCGCCAAGCTGCGGGCCGATGGATTCGAGCTGTATATCCTTTAGCGCGAAGGGAAGTGCACCGGCGGATATTACACCCGCAAGCCATTTTACTTCGTCTGCGGTAAAGTTGGCGTTGTCTATACGAAGTGTGCCTGTTGTGAGCTTTTCGCTGACAGTCGGCTTTGAAATTTCATCTTCGTCAAGATAAATGCCGATATAATTACTGCCGCTGGCATAATCTTTCACTATATCGGTCGCATCAGAAAATTTCTTTATTGCGGCGTCTCCGGCAAGCTCAAAAAACACTGCATATTGATTTGTTTCCTTATCAACACCGGCCTGAGCGCGCGATATATCGGAACCGACGAGTATAACGTTTCCTTTATAATCGCGGAATTCAAGCTTTGCGGTGGAGCCGAGCTTTTGAACCGCTTTTTCCGGATCGGTTATTTCCGGTATTTCTATCTGTACTTTATTTTCGCCTACACGGGTGACTGTGGCTTCGGTATAGCCGAGATTTGTAAGGCGGTTGCGCATCATGACAACAACGCCTTCCATGTTGTTGTTCAGTTCATCCGCGGAGAGAGTTAAACCTTCTGTCTGGGCTTCATATACAATAAGAGAACCTCCGGAAAGGTCAAGGCCTTTATTAATCGCATTTTTATCAAATAAACCCGGAAGATTAAAATACGGAATTCCGCAGACAAAAACAGATATGAGTGTTGCCACTAAGACAAAAGTAAATATTAGTTTTGACTTATTTAACAGCATTATAAAATTTCCTTTCATTATTATAATAGATTCACGGCAGGCGGGCCGGATCTATTCATTCTTAACCTCAACCAAAAACGGAAGAGGATTTATGGCGGAGAAAATTTCAGCGGCCTTCAGCCGGCATTCGGTTATTGAAAAATCGCCGGTCACCATTATTTCACTTGTTATTATAGTGGAAGTCACCATGGGATTTAAAACAAGATCCTTGCCGCACCATACGGAAAGAATTTTCTTTTCCTCATCCTTTTCCGAGGATATTTCTCTGGTAAGATCTTTAAATTTTTCAGATCCGTTTTCTGTAAAAACGAGCTTGACATAACAGCCGTTTTCGCTTTTTCCACCGGAATTTTCTGTGTCAAAATCGATTGAACAATCTTTAAAATCTTCGGATGTCATTACGATATCTCCGTCGCTGTTTTTTATACAAAGCGTGTCGGAGTAAACAAGAATATTAATTTCGTCCTGAGTAAGCGTTCTTCCTTTTATGCTTATTTCCACGGCGCTGCCGCTTGCTTCCGATATGTCGATCTGACTGTCGTCGATATAAAGACGGTTCAATCTCGATTCGAGTGAAGCCCTGAGTGAGTCAAAATCGTATTGATCATCTTTGACTGAAAGCATAAGCGAAGTGCTCTGATGTCCGCATGATAAAGCGGAGCAACACAGCAAAACCGACAACATTAAATAAATTAGTTGGATAAAACGCTTTAACATATCAAACCTTGAGTTCGGTTTTTATTTCGCCGGATTTTATATCCGAGAGAATTTCAGGATATTTTGATATTGCCGGGTTTACGTCTGAGGATATAAACTCCTCAACTTGTTCGACAGAGCGACCGATATAAAGCGTGGGATCCAGCAGTGAATCAAGCTCAGATCTGTCAAGACCAAATGCGGTATCGGCGGCAATACGGTCAATAAGATCGTTTTGTATACCTTCTTCTTTAACTTTATATCCCGCTGCCATTGAATGCTCACGCAGACGTTCATGAAGTTGCTGACGGTCACCGCCATGTTTTACCGCGCGCATCAATATATTTTCAACAGCCATAAACGGGAGTTCGTTTGCGACGCGCTGGGCTATGACTTTTTTATATACGACAATGCCGGATGTGATGTTTTCATAGATATCAAGGATCGCATCCGCCGCAAGGAATGCCTCCGGAACCGATATGCGTTTGTTTGCGGAATCGTCAAGAGTGCGTTCGAACCATTGCTGTGAAGAGGTAATCGCCGCGTTTTGAACGTCGCATATTATATAACGCGCGAGAGAACATATTCTTTCGCTTCTCATAGGATTGCGCTTATATGGCATCGCGGATGAACCGATCTGATTCTTTTCAAATGGCTCCTCCATTTCCTTGAAGGATTGAAGGATTCGCATGTCGCAGGCGAATTTATGCGCGCTCTGCGCGATTGACGACAAAACAGAAAGGACAGAGAAGTCGATCTTTCTTGAATATGTTTGTCCTGAAACAGAGATCACCTTGTCAAATCCCATTTCTTTTGCGATAAGCTCCTCAAGGCGTTTGACTTTTTCTGTGTCTCCGTTGAAAATTTCCATGAAGCTTGCCTGTGTGCCGGTCGCACCCTTGTTCCCGAGAAGCGTAAGGCCGTTAATACGGTATTCGACATCCTTTAAGTCATATAAAAGCTCATTAAGCCATAATGTCGCTCTTTTCCCGACAGTGGTGAGCTGTGCGGGCTGGAGATGCGTGTACGCAAGACAGGGAAGCGATTTGTATTCGTCAGCAAATAACGAAAGATTGTAAATAACCGATATGAGCTTATTTCTTATCAACGTCAGAGCGGATTTCATAACGATTATATCGGTATTGTCGTCAACATAACAGCTTGTCGCGCCATAATGGATTATTTTTTCTGCTTTAGGGCAGAGCTTTCCATATGCGTAAATATGAGCCATGACGTCATGACGGACTTCTTTTTCGCGTCTTTCAGCGACGTCATAATTTATATCATCCAGATGCGCGGAAAGCTCGTCGATCTGCTCATTCGTAATATTTACGCCGAGCTCCTTTTCGGATTTAGCCAAGGCAAGCCAAAGCCTTCTGAACGTACGGAATTTGAAGTCCTGAGAAAAAATATGAAGCATTTCAGGGCTTGAATAACGAGTCGAAAATGGACTTTCGTAAATATCAGTTCTGGTCATATGACACCGTTTTCATTTATTTATTTATTTGAGAGCAGCTTTTCACAGGCCGCTATTTTTGAACATACGCAAAGAACCTCAAGAGCTGTTTCAAGCTCATTTAAAGTAACATTTGTCGGGGCTATGCGTATATTGCTGTCCGCGGGATCTTTTCCGTATGGGAAGGTCGCGCCGACATTGGTCAATATCACACCCGCGTCTTTTGCAAGCGACCATGTGCGTTTTGCCGTTCCGGGCATAAGATCAAGGCTTATGAAATATCCGCCGTTCGGTTTGGTCCATGACGCGATTCCGGTACCGCTTAGACGGGCGGAAAGTATATCGTCAACAAGCTTGAATTTGGGACGTAAAATATTGGCATGCAGACGCATATGATCATATATGTTTTTTGTGTTTTTAAAATATCTGACGTGTCTAAGCTGATTTATTTTATCATATCCTATCGTTCTTATGGAAAGGCGGGAAGAAACCAGCTTTATATTTGCTTTGGACATTGCGGCAAATGCGATTCCTGCTCCGGCGAATGTTATTTTTGACGTAGAAGTGAACATAAATAATTCGTCTTCCTTGCCGCGTACTTTGAGCTCGTCAAAAAGATTCAATAGATGGTCGCTTTCGGCGTTAAGGTCATGTATAACATAAGAATTATCCCAGAATATTCTAAAGTCCTTTGCTTTCGGAGACATTTCGGCAAATCTTCTGACTACATTGTCGGAAAAGGTGACTCCGGTAGGATTGGAATATTTCGGAACACACCAAATACCTTTAATGGACTCGTCGTTTTCACATAATGAGCAAACCTCGTCCATATCGGGACCGTCGCTATTCATTTTTACAGTCAGCATTTCTATGCCCAACATTTCGCATATTGCAAAATGCCTGTCATATCCGGGAGCTGGACAAATAAATTTAATCCTTTTGCTTTGCGCGGTCCAGGGTGTGCTTTCAGAATATCCGTAAAGCATCCCGTCAGCTACGAGATCGTACATCAAATTAAGCGAGGAATTGCCGGCGGCGATGATTTCATCCTTTTCAGCTCCGATTATCGGCGCGAAAATATCTTTTATTTCGTCTATTCCTGTGAGACCGCCATAATTTCTTACATCAAGAGAAGAAGCGGCAAAATCAGAATCGGGACCGATGACTGAAAGCATGTCGCGGGTCAGGTCAAGCTGTTCCGCGCACGGACGTCCGCGCGACATGTTAAGCTTAAGCTTTTGTGAAACATAACCGTCATATACAGCTTTTGATTCAGACATAACCGATTCAAGAGCCTGGCGGGACATTGAAGAATAAATTAAACTCATATGTTTTCCTCATATATTATTAAATACAGACATTAATGTGGTAAATTAAAACTCTGCGTTCCCGACTGTGCGCGGATATGCGCATACATCGCGGATATTTGAAATTCCAGTTAGATACATCACAAGGCGTTCGAATCCGAGCCCATAACCGGAATGGGTGACTGAGCCATATTTGCGCAGATCAAGATACCACCAGTAATCTTCTTTTTTCATGCCAAGCTCGTCCATGCGTTCTGTAAGTAGGTCATACCTTTCTTCACGCTGGCTGCCTCCGATAAGCTCTCCTATTCCGGGAACGAGCATATCCATTGCGGCGACAGTCTTGCCGTCCGGATTCTGACGCATATAAAAAGCTTTTATGTCCTTTGGATAATCAGTGACAAAAACAGGACGGCCGAAAATCTTTTCAGTGAGATAACGTTCATGCTCAGTTTGAAGATCGATTCCCCATGAAACCGGATAATCAAATTTATTGCCGCTTTCAATTAGAAGCTTTATTGCTTCGGTATAAGTGATGTGACCGAAATCGCTGTCTTTAAGCTTGTTGAGTCGTTCGATAAGACTTGTATCAACAAAAGAATTGAAAAATTCAATATCCTGAGAACAAGTTTCGAAAACATAATTGACAACATATTTGATCATTTCCTCTGCGTTTTTCATATTGTCGTCGAGATCTGCGAATGCCATTTCCGGTTCCATCATCCAGAATTCCGCTGCGTGACGCTGAGTATTGGAGTTTTCAGCGCGGAAAGTCGGACCGAAGGTATATATATTTGAATAGGCCATTGCGTATGTTTCTCCGTTAAGCTGACCGGAAACTGTGAGGTTGGCCGAACGTTTGAAAAAATCTTTGGAATAATCCACTCCACCTTTTTCGTCAAGCGGTATGTTTTTAAGATCCAAAGTCGTCACTCTGAACATTTCGCCCGCGCCTTCGCAGTCACTTGCGGTAATTATCGGAGTGTTGACGTAAACAAATCCGTTTTCCTGGAAAAATTTATGGATTGCAAAAGCCGCCGCGGAGCGAACTCTGAAAACGGCGTTGAATAGATTGCTTCTCGGACGAAGATGAGCTATTTCACGCATGAATTCGAGTGTGTGACGCTTTTTTTGAAGCGGATATTCGGGAGATGATATACCTTCAATCTTTATTTCGGAAGCATTCAGCTCAAACGGCTGCTTAGCTTCGGGAGTTATGACGACTGCGCCTGTAATAACGAGAGAAGCGCCGATGTTCTGCTTGGCAATATCGACATAATTTTGCACTTTACCGGTTTCGAATACTATTTGAAGATTTTTAAAACAGCTTCCGTCGTTGAGCTCGATAAAGCCGAACTGATTGCTGGCCCGTATGGTTCTTATCCATCCCGCTACGGTTATATTTTTACCGGAAAATTCTTCCGGAGCGGCATAAAGACTTTTTATTCTTGTTCTCGGTGTAAACATAATGTCCTCTTCATGAGTTATTTATTTTCACTGTAATTTGCTTTTCTGATTTCACCACGCATAATTTTTGCGCTCGTGGTTTTCGGGAGCTCTTTGACAAATTCGATTATACGGGGATATTTATATGGAGCCGTGACCTTTTTAACATGCTCCTGAAGTTCTTTTTTCAGCTCCTCGCTCGGGAGATAATTTTTTGTAAGAACCACTGTTGCTTTGACCACCTGACCTCTGATCGGATCAGGGGCGGCGGTGACCGCGCATTCAAGAACACCAGGATGCGTAGCCAGAGCGCTTTCTACTTCGAACGGACCAATACGGTATCCGGAGCATTTTATTATATCGTCGTTTCTTCCTTCAAACCAAAGATATCCGTCGGAATCGCGCCATGCCATATCGCCGGTATTATATCCGCCGTTTTTAAATGAATGAGCCATTGCGTCAGGAGAGCGGTAATATTCGTGGAAAAGTCCTGTCGGATGGTATTTATCGACATTTTTGACAACGATAGAGCCGACGATGCCGTCTTCACAGGGATTTCCTTCTTCATCGAGAATATCGATATCATAAAGCGGGCTCGGTTTTCCCATTGAGCCGGGTTTTACAGGAAACCATTCGTAATTCGCAATTATAACGCTCGTCTCACTTTGACCGAAGCCTTCTGTCACATAAAGGCCAGTGAGATCGTGAAACTTGTAATATACCTCGGGAGAGAGCGGTTCTCCGGCGATAGAGCAATGCTTTATTGATGAAAAATCACATGAAGAAAGGTCTTCTTTTATAAGAAAACGATAAATTGTCGGGGGAGCGCAGAAGGTAGTGAGCCGAAGCTTGTCAATTGTTTTAAGCAAATGCTCCGCATTAAATTTATCATTGTCATATGCGACGATGACGGCTCCGCAAATCCATTGTCCATAGATTTTGCCCCATGCGAATTTTGCCCATCCGGAGTCACAGACGGTAAGATGAAGTCCGCTGTCCTCAACATGCTGCCAGTAATGAGCGGTGACAATATGTCCGAGAGGATACTCAAAATCATGCAGAATCATTTTTGGCATTCCGGTAGTACCGCTTGAAAAATATATCAACATGGGATCAGAATTTTTTGTTTCTATTCTTTCAAGAGTTTCGGAGGCACCGGATATTTCTTTTCTGAAATCCATGAATCCGTCCGGAATATTGTCGCCGACCACACATATGTTTTCAAGAGTATGGCAATTCGGAATCGAGGTTTTTACATGTGATATTATTTCGTCATCGTCGACGCAGACTATCATTTTTATATCTGCGCTTTCGCATCTGTATACGATGTCTTTGGGCGTAAGCTGAAAGGTGGCGGGAATCACGACGGCGCCGATTTTATGAAGCGCAATAAAAGAAATCCAGACTTCTATGCGCTGTTTTAAAATGAGCATTACCTTGTCTCCGCTTTTTATTCCCATTGAAAGAAAAACGTTTGCTGCTTTGTTTGACAATCTGGATATGTCCGAAAAAGTCAACCTTTCTTCACGGTCGTGATCGTCGACCCAAATAAGGGCGAGCTTATCGGGAAACACCCTGGCCCACTCGTCAACGACGTCATATGCAAAGTTGAATTTTTCCGGTATTTCGAGTCTGTAATTCATCTTGAAATCTTCATAAGAATTAAAATCTATGCGGGGTAAATATTTTTTTAATAGATAGTCCTTGCTTTCCATTACTTAAAAACTGTGTCCTTTCGGTTATTCGTTAATAACGGTTAAAAAAGAAGCTTCGGCAGACATTGCGCGTTGACCGTGAAGCACGGAGGGATCAAAGTAAATACTGTCTCCTTCATCGAGAAAAAACTCTTTGTCCTTAATTGTGACGGCTATCTTTCCGGAAATTATATAATTGAATTCCTGTCCGCCGTGGCGGACAAGCTTTGCCGGCATATCGTCGGATTTAATGGTTACAATCATCGGATCCATCTGCCTGCCGATATAATTAATCGCAAGCGACGAGAATGAATAACCGGGATATCGTTCGATTTTAACCCCGTGTCCTTTTCTGACAATTGTATAATCTGTCATTCTCGCGCCGTCTCCGATTAGAAACAGCGTTGAATCAATCTGCATAAGAGAAGCCGTTTTATATATAATTCCTATCGGAATATCTGTTTCTGCATTTTCATATTCCAAATAAAGTTCTTCGGAGATACCGAGATTATCGGCGACATAAACCGAAGTCATATTTAAAATTTCACGCATTTCCTTAATGCGTGCGGCGATCTGTTTTATCTGGGGGTTTACACTACTTTGCGACATCACAAAATACCTGAATTTCATTTTAAGTTAAAACAAAAAATGAAAAATTCCTTTCCTCGGGGGTTATAAATTGCATAAAATATATTATAAATGATTTGCAGCCATTTTGCAAGAGTCTTACATCAAAATGTCATTTTTAATGTGACTTTTGTATAAAAGGAAGATGCAAAACACATTAATTAGTGAATTGCTATCATATAAGAATTGTTCCATAAAGAGAAAGCCCATATACCAGTGTCTATTATCCTCTTTAAGCGGTAATTATTGTAATTGCCAAGTTAGTAATATTTGAATGATGATAAATAGCATATTTTTAAAAATTGACAAATTGTTATGATACAATAGATAGGTGACATGATATATGACAAAGAAGTAGAAAAACGAACTCAAATATAGTATGATGTTAATAACAACAAAAACACATACAAGAAGAGGACGTTTTTCTATGAACAGTATAACATCAGAAGCACACTTTCGTCAACGGGTAGTGAAATATTCTTACAAAAA